>DASYWL010000356.1:0-9562 GCA_035936055.1 Thermomicrobiales bacterium | reverse complement strand
GTTCCGTCCCACCTCCTCGCAGTGCCGGCGCAGGACCCCGACCTTGTGGCGGAATTCCTCGACCGACCCGCCGGTGTAGTTCCACACATCCGCATGCTTGGCGACCACGCGCAGCGTCAGCTGCTCGCCGCCACCCCCGATCACGAGCGGCGGGTAGGGCCGCTGCACCGGCTTGGGCTCGCTGCGCGCCTCCTTGAGCTGGTAGTAGCGTCCATCGAAGTCCACGGTCGGCTCGGTGAACAGCCGCTTGATCATCTCACACGCCTCATCCAGCCGTCGGATGCGCTCGCCCGGCTGGTAGAGCGGGATGCCCATGCTCTCGTGCTCGTACTCGTTCCAGCCGGCCCCGATGCCGAAGTCAAGCCGGCCCTCGGAGATGACGTCGACGGTCGCCGCGATCTTGGCCAGCACCGCCGGGTGACGGTAGGTATTGCCCGTCACCATCAACCCCAGCCGCAGCCGCTCGGTCACGGCCGCGAAGGCGGCGAGCACCGTCCAGCCCTCGAGGCAGGGCCCGTCGAGGTCGCCCTGAATCGGGGCGAAGTGGTCGAAGAGCCAGGCGTGCTCGATGCTGGGAATTGCCTCGGCTTCCTGCCAGACCCGCAGCATCGCGTCGTAGGTGGTGTGCTGCGGCGCGGTCTTGATCCCAAAGCTGACCATCGCTCTCCCCTCTTTCTTTGCCAAGCAGTTCCAGGCCAACCGCAAACCGGAGTATGGCCGCTCCAGTCAGGGTAGCAGAAAAACAAGAGCGGCTCGCGAGAGCCCGAGGGCCGCTTCCAAGCCGATCTGCTGGGGCGCCCCATCAAGGATGCCGGGACGAGCCTGGAAGTGCCTGAGTCGGCAGCGCGGATTTCCCGCCGGTGACTCGGGGGTCTAGCTGTCACAGCCGTGACGGGATCTCCACTCCTCCAGAAGATCACCGAACAGCTCTGCTGCGTTCGTTTCTCGATTGGGCACCGTAGTATCAAGGCACAGGTGGTAGGTGCCAGTCGGCAGGACTCCACAGCCACCGTATGCGTGGATAAGCAGAAACTGCACCACGGCGTCTTCGCCGGCGTGCTCTTCCGGCAGTCGGTCCCAGAAGCCGAACCCGCCCACGTCAAGGAGCTTCTCGCGGTCGTAGAGCACGTTGGCGCCGCCGATCCACGCTACCTTGTAGCGTATGGTTTGCCCGGCCGGCGCCAGCCTTCGCTCAACGTGTAGCGCGTTCGCCGCAACGTTGACTCCATGACGATACTCGGGAATTGTATCCGGCGTAATGCCCTCCGGGCGAACCGGTCCCTCCCAGATCTCGATGCCTTGCTGGTGGGGCCGCTCGTCCTCGAGAAACCAAAGGCCTGCTGCTGGTGACCCCGCAAATCCGCATTGGTCGGATCGAATGACGGACAACAGTCGCTCCATGACGTTCGGCTCGACCACCACGTCGTCGTCGAGAAAGTGCACGTACGGTGCGTTGCTCTGATCAAGCAGAAACTGGCGCTGCTCCGCGAGACCTCGCCTCGGCAGGTGACGGTGCAGATGCACCTGATGGCCGTGGTAGCGAAGCGCTTGTACCGCCGTCTGGATCTCGATGCTGTCGAGGTAGCTCTCCGCCTCGTCGGTCTGATCGGACACAACGACGTCGAAATCGGTGAACGTCTGACCAAGCAGACTCGTTAAGACCATGGCGAGCCCGGTCTTGCGTCCATACGTCGGGATCAACACATCAACCGTTGCCACTGCGTATCCAGACTCCCTTCAGACTGCGGCTAATTGCAGGCGAAGCAATCCAGGTTGAGTAAGATGCGTACCGACCGCAATCAGGAGGAGTAGCGCGCACATCCACGGATCGCCTTTCACGCTCCGAAAAACGCGGCTAGAATGCCTGACGGGACGCTGCTGCCCCTCCAACCGCCTGCACGCGCACCACAGAACAGGTTATTCCTTGATGTCCCGCTGGCAACCGAACCAGAAAATCGTTGTGGCCGTAGTATACGTGAGCGCGATGCTGCTCAACTCCCTCGACGCGACGATGATCAATGTCGCGCTCCCCACGCTCGCTCGCGAGTTCGACGTCAGCCCCGCATCGACCGAATCGGTCGTTCTGGGCTACCTCGTCAGTCTCGCAGTCTTCATCCCGGTCTCCGGCTGGGTCGGCGATCGCTTCGGCACCAAGCGGACGTTCCTCGCCGCGCTCTTCATTTTCACCGTTGGCTCGCTGGCCAGCGGTTTCGCAACGTCGCTCAATACGCTCGTCGCGATGCGTGTCTTGCAGGGAGTCGGTGGGGGCATGCTGACGCCGGTCGGAATGGCGATGCTCTACCGCACCTTCGCACCGCACGAGCGCATCCGGGTTGGCCGCGTGCTCATGTTCGCGCTCATCCTCGGCCCCGCACTCGGTCCGATCATCGGCGGGGCGATCCTCGGTGCGTGGTCCTGGCCCTGGATTTTCTTCATCAAGGTTCCGCTGAGCACGGCGGCCCTGGTTTTCGGTCTTCTCTTCCTCCACGAGCATCGCGAGGAAGAGCCGGGAAGGTTCGATGCCGCGGGATTCCTGCTCGCCGGCGTCGGTTTCGCGTCGATCATGTACGGCCTGAGCCAGGGACCGCAACACGGTTGGGAATCGGCAGCAGTCGCGATTCTGGTAGGCGGGCTGGTTGCCATGGCGCTCTTCGTCGTCGTCGAGTTGCGCCAGTCCAAGCCGATGATCGACCTGCGGTTGCTCGGCAACCGGCTGTTTCGGGCCACGCTGCTCGTCTCCTTCTTCGCGTCAGCGGCCTTCCTCGGCGTGCTCTTTCTGGTTCCGATCTTCCTGCAGGAAGTCGTGCGTCTCAGCCCGCTGGAAACCGGTATTTCGACCGCACCTGAGGCGATCGGCGTGGTGGTGTCGACCCAGTTGGTCGCCCGCATCTACCCACACGTCGGACCACGCCGGTTAATGACGGCGGGACTGACGATCGTGACGGGCGCTATCCTTCTCATGTCGGAGTTTCGGCCGGAGTCCAACATCTGGTTCATCAGGGGAACCATGTTCCTGCTCGGGACGGGGATGGCGTTCATCTTCCTGCCCAACCAGGCGGCGAGCCTGGCGACGATAACCCGCCGCGATACCGGCCGTGCCACCACCCTCACCAATGTCCAGCGCCAGCTCGGCTCCGCACTCGGCGTGGCGCTGCTCAGCACCGTGCTCTCCACCGTTGGCGCGGTTGCCGTGGCGCAGAATGGCGTGATGATCCCGAACGTCGACGCCTATCGAGCCGCCTTCTTCGTGGCCGCCGGCATCGCCGTCATCGGTGCATTATGGGCGACTCGCGTGCCGGATGAGGAAGCCGCAGAAACGATGGTCACTGGCAGCGAGCGCGCTCGGCGCTCAGGGACCGATAACGCGGCGTCTGCAGCCAAGCCCTGACTCTTGCAGGTCGCTCGGCGGCTCGCACGCGACCCAAGGACCGTCTCGTGCTACCGTTCCAGCCAGGGTGGCACGTCCGCCTCCACGCTCTAAACGAATGACAACGAATGGAGCAGCAACGAACACCATGCGAGCGCTGATCAGCGTTTCCGACAAGTCGGGTATCGAACCGTTTGCGCGCGCGTTGCACGAACGCAGAATGGAGATCGTCTCCACCGGCGGCACGGCGCGCGCTCTGGAGTCGGTGGGAATCCCGGTGACGCCAGTGAGCGAAGTGACTCACTTTCTGGAAATGCTCGACGGGAGGGTCAAAACCCTCCATCCAAACATCCACGCCGGCCTGCTGGCGAAGCTCGAGGATCCCGCCCACCGCTCGCAGCTCGAGCAGGCAGGCGTCGAGCCAATTACGGTGCTGGTCGTCAACCTCTACCCATTCGAGCGGACGGCGACGTCACCCGCTGCGTCTCAGGACGGCATCGTCGAGAGTATCGACATCGGCGGGCCGGCAATGGTCCGCGCCGCCGCAAAGAACTTTGCGCATGTCTACGTCGTCACCTCACCCGATGACTATGACGCGGTGCTGGAGGCGCTCGACACGCCGGACACGGAGCACCTTGCGCTGCGCAAGCATCTGGCAGCGAAGGCGTTCGGGCACGTCTCCACCTACGACAGCCTCGTCGCGGCGTGGCTCCGGTCTGATGATGAGCCGTTCCCCGAGGAGCTGACCCTCGGGCTCCGGCGATCGATCGTGCCAAAGTACGGTGAAAACGCCCACCAGGAAGCTGCTGTCTACGCCAGTCTACGACCCGGCCAGCCGGCGCCAGGATTGCTCGACGCTGAGCAGATCAAGGGCGAAACCCTCTCGTTCAACAACTTCCTGGACGCCGACGCCGCCTGGAACGCGGCACAGCTCTTCCAGGAACCGACGGTTGCTATCGTCAAGCACACGGTGCCTTGCGGGCTTGCGGTTCGGCAGACGCTCGTTGAGGCATACCGCGCGGCCTACGAGGGCGACAGCGTGTCGGCCTTCGGCGGCATCGTTGCGCTGAACCGAGCGGTGGACGCCGCCACCGCTCAGCAGATGCGCAAGCTGAAGCTTGATATCATCATCGCTCCCGGCTTTGCGGACGACTCGCTGGACTTGCTACGCAAGAAGAAGGCGACACGCATCCTGCAAATGCCTAACCGCCAAGGTGCTCGCATCCATGAGCTGGACGTACGGACCATCGCTGGCGCGATGCTGGTGCAGGAGCCGGACATCACCGAGGAGTCGGTTGACGACTGGCAAGTGGTTACGAAGAGAGCGCCGACTGCCGAGGAGCGACGCGACCTGGAGTTCGCTTGGCGCGTGATTCCGTCGATCAGGTCCAACGCTATTCTCTTCGCGAAGGACAGGGCGATCGTCGGCCTAGGGGCGGGCCAGCCGAACCGTCTCGAAAGCGTCACCATCGCTGCCCGCAAGGCAGGGCCAAAGGCGAAGGGTGCAGTGATGGCGAGCGATGCCTTCTTTCCCTTCCCGGACGGTGTGGAGCAAGGCATAGACGCCGGCATAACTGCAGTGGTGCAGCCCGGAGGGTCCGTAAGAGACGAGGAGGTGATCGCGGCCGCCGACGCAGCCGGGATTTCGATGCTGTTCACCGGCACGCGCCACTTCCGGCATTAGCCGGCCGGCTCACGCAAACACGACGGCACGCGGCGGAAGACGGCGCGGCTTTTGCTCTCTTCCTGCCCGGCGGCCCGCTAGGCGAAAATGCGGGCTGACCACTCGTCCGGGTTGCGCACCTCGGACATCGATGGGATCGATTCGGGTCCAGCCCAAAGACGCTCGATCGCCTCGGGGCCATGGCGCTCGACGATCGCGTTCACGAACGCCTCGCCCTGCCGGTACTGCTCCATCTTCACGTTGAGGCCAGTGAGCTGGGCGAAGAGTTTCTCGCCGGTCGAGCGATGCTTCTGCCGTTCCTCGAACCGCTTGGAGATCAGATCGTAGGTCGGAAGCAGATCACGGCCGACAGCGTTCATCACATGGTTCGAGTAGCCCTCGATGACGCTCATCAACGCCTGCATCTCGGTGAAAAGCGCTCGCTGCTCGCCGTTCATGAAGGACTCGATCCAGCTGCCCGCTTCCTCGCCGTTGCCGCTTCGTCCCTCGCGGAGCCGCTGGAGCATGACCTTCATGCCTTCGACGCCTTGGCGAAGATACTCAGCGTCCTGGCGCATGAATTCCATGTAGCGCTCCAGCAAGCCGTTGAAGTGCTCCCGCACCCAGGGGTACGCCTCGAACTCGAACGCGTGCGTCGTCTCGTGGAGCGCGAGCCACATGCGGAAGTCGTCCTTCGGCAGATCAAGTTTGCGCTCCAGGCCCCGGATGTTCGGCTCCACGAAGTAGAGCTTTCCGGCTGTTACCGGCTCGCGGCCGAGCAGCGCGAGATCGTACTGTCCGAGCACGCGCTTGGCCATGTAGCCGAGCAGGACCCCGATCTCACTGCTGAGCACAGCCTGGTTTACACCGCCCGCCAATCGGGAGGCAGCGTTGCGGTTCTTGCCGGGACCCGCGTCCAGATCCTCGATTGGCGCGAACATGCGCTGGAACCCGGCGAGGTTGGCGTGGACCCAGTCGACCCGGTCGAACGCGAACGTTTCGCGCGCGCTCTGCGGAAGGGTCGTTTGAGTGTAGTCTGATATCAATGGGATGCACGTGTCGACGAGTTGGGCATAGCTCGCCGAGAGCTCCTCGCGCTGGGTAGCGGTGAGCGCACTCTCCCTGTTCATGCGGAGCGCGATCTCAAGGGCTCGCTCCCAGTTGACCAGTCCCTCCGGTCGATCGGTCGTGGCGAACTCCTGCACACGCTTCCCGGCCCAAACGAGCGCGGCGGCGCCGAGCAGCGCACCTGCTGCCATCGCCGATCGTGCACCGCCCTGGGCGCCTGTATTGTTAGCCATACTCCACCTTTAATGCAGCGACTCCGTCGCACGTTGCGCCCCAGAAGAGACCTGCGATACGCGTAAGCCTACACCAGGCGCCCGTGGCAGGTAGTTCGGGCGGCGGACCGCCGAGGCGTGTGCGCGCAGGATTTCGTTGACGGCCAAAGGAGTAGACTTGACGAGACTGGCCCAGAACCTGCGCCTGAGCGCGCCTGGAAAGCAATCGCATGTACGATCCGCTCGCCGGCCGATTTGAACCGACACTCTCGGAGCGGACAGTTTTCACGGAAGATGATGCACCGAAGCTGCTTTACGGGATGGATTCGACGGCGCGCGTCGTTGCGATCGAGCCGTACGGGTCCAACGAAGTCCTGCTCTACAAGCGGGACGGCCGCGGTCGCACGGTAAGCGAACGCCGAGTGACCAGCCCTTGGGTCCTGAGCAGTGATCTTCGCCCATTCCGCGGAACCGGGGATGCCGATATTGCCGAACTGCGTGGCGAACATTCCTACCGGTACCTGATCACCTTCCCTTCGTGGGATGCCTACCGAACGGCGACCACAGGCGAGACTCTGCCTCGGGGTACCGTCATAGGGCCGCCAACGATCACTCAGCAGTACCAGCTCCGCAGTGGGCTCACCCTGTTCAAAGGGATGGAGTACGCCGATCTCCGGCGCATGCAGATCGATCTCGAGACGCTGACGCTCGGCCCTGCCGCTCCCGATGCCGGCGTCATCATGATCTCTGTTCGTCAGGGAAACCGTGAAGAGATTCTGGTCCGTGACTCGACCGAGGAAGACCTGTTCGAACGATTCACACGGCTCGTCACCAAGCTCGACCCGGATGTGATCGAGGGTCACAACCTCTACCGATTCGACTTCCCCTATCTGGTGCACCGGGCCACGAAAGTTGGCGTACCGCTGCTTCTGGGACGCAACAGGTCCCTGCCACGCGTCGTCGATGTTAACGGGCGACAGGCGTCGGTCTACATCCACGGTCGACATGTCATCGACACGTACCAGCAAATTCAGCGGTTTGATGTGTCGGGCTCCCTATCGCGATACGGATTGAAGAGCGTAATCCACGAGATGGGCCTGGAGCGGGAGGACCGCACCTTCGTCGAAGGCGCGTCGATCGCCGACATGTGGCGCCAAGGCCACCGGGAACTCGATCAACTTGCGGCCTACGCACTGGATGATGTTCGCGATGTCGATGCCCTCTCCCGTGTCATCATGCCAACGATGTTCTACCAGACCCAGATGCTGCCCACGACATACCAGCGTTCCACGCTGACAGGCACAGGCCGCAAGATCGACGATTTCATGTTTCGGACCTACCTGGCGGCCGGCCACAGCATTCCGCGCCCAACGCCGGGTCGGACGTACGCCGGTGGCTACGCGGAGGTCGTCCATTCTGGCATCTTCGAGCCGATCGTGAAATGTGACGTCGAGAGCCTCTATCCATCCATCATGCTCCGTGAATCGATCGCATCGTCGACGGACGTGCTTCAGGCATTCCCCGTGTTGCTCCGCGACCTCACGCGACGCCGGATCGACGCCAAGCGGAAGGCAGCGACCTCCGAAGGCGAAGCACGAGCGACCTGGACGGCACTGCAGGCGAGCTTCAAGATCCTGATCAATTCGTTCTATGGCTACCTGGGATTCGGCGGCGGCGCCTTCAACGACTACACGGCAGCAGAGCATGTCTCGCTTGAGGGACAGCGGCTCATCCGCGAAGTCGTCCAGCATCTTCGCGATCTCGGTGCAACGCCCATCGAGATCGATACCGACGGCGCCTACTTCTCGCCTCCAGATAGCGTCAGCACCGAGGCGGATGAACACGCCTTCATCGCGCGCATCAGCGACAGGTTGCCCACGGGCATCAATCTGGCCCACGACGGCCGCTACTGGCGCATGCTGTCACTCAAGATCAAGACGTACGCACTCCTCGACCACAGCGGCGGCATCACGCTCAAGGGCAGCGCGCTTCGCAGCCGCGCCCTGGAGCAATGCTTCCAGGAGTTCATTCGGTACGCCGCTGAGCGCTTCCTCCACCACGATCGCGATGCCGTCCGCGAGCGCTACTTCAACCTCGCGGAAGCGATACAAAGGCGCGCCCTGCCAGTCGAGGCGATCAGCCAGTGGACCACGATCCGGCACGATTCGATGAACAGTCGCAGGCGCCTGAAGCGCCTTCTGGACGAACATCCCGGCCAGTGGCACGATGGAGAGCGCGTTGAAGTGTACGAGCGGGCCGACGGATCACTCGCGTTCGCCGAACACTATGCCGACGACGAGAACGTCGCCGTGCTGCTCCGCCGGCTGCACGAAGTCGCGGAGCGGTTCCGACCGCTGATCGGCGACGACGCAGGGTTCGACGCCATGTTTCCCCGTATCACGCCGATCACGAATCTCGCTGCGGCCCGCGACCGCAAGCCTGCGCGCCAACTCACCCTAATGTAGAAGGCTGCGGAGAAAGCAGGAATACAGCAAAGCCCCAGAGGCAGTGCCTCCGGGGTTTCCATTTTCTCGATCTTGGTAGCGGGGGGAGGATTCGAACCTCCGACCTTTGGGTTATGAGCCCAACGAGCTGCCACTGCTCCACCCCGCGTCGGGTGCGGCGATGCGGGGTGCCCGCAGCGGCCTCGCCTCCCGTGGCGTCGCCGCCACAGTACTCTCCGGCGCTGGACCGGGTCACGACCGGGTTCGGGATGGGTCCGGGTGGGGCCGATCCGCTCTCGGCCACGGGCACCCCGCATCGTCGCACACACCACTGTTGCAAGCGAGGGACCACCGGCCCCTCCGCGCTCACCACGAAGACCATGCCTGCTGTCGGTTGACCCAACTCCGCATCGACTATTAGGACGCGTCAGCTCCAGTCGGTTGCCCGCTGTCCACCTCGCGCCTATCTACCCGGTCGTCTGCCGGGAGTCTCTCGGGGCTTATGCCCCTGGGATGTCTCGTCTCGGGGCCGGATTCCCGCTTAGATGCCTTCAGCGGTTCGCCATGCCGAACGTGGCTACCCAGCGATGCCGCGGTCGCGACAACTGGCTCACCAGCGGTTCGTCCATCCCGGTCCTCTCGTACTAGGGACGGCCCCCCTCACACATCCTACGCCCACAGCGGATAGAGACCGAACTGTCTCACGACGTTCTGAACCCAGCTCGCGTACCGCTTTAATGGGCGAACAGCCCAACCCTTGGGACCTTCTCCGGCCCCAGGATGCGACGAGCCGACATCGAGGTGCCAA
>DASYWL010000355.1:0-11723 GCA_035936055.1 Thermomicrobiales bacterium | reverse complement strand
GCTTCATCCTGACCGGGCCCGACGCCCGGGCACGCGGTGGGCCGGAGGTGTGGCGCATGGAGCGCGACCCCTACCTGTTGGAGACGAGCAACCCGGGGGTATTCGCCGCAGGTGAGGTGCGACTCGGCTCGGCGAAGCGGGTCGCGACTGCCGTGGGCGAGGGTGCGTCGGCCGTCCTCTCCGTCTGGCAGTACCGCGCCGCGATGGGTCTGTGACGGCCGCCGGGCGCACAGATGGGGGCGTAGCGGAGGCGATCCTGGCGATCGTCCCGGGTTCCAACGAGGCGGACAGCCCCGGTTCAGCGCAAAGCAGGGACCGGGGAGGGCAATGCTGCGACGCTAGCGCATGGTCGAGGGCAGGATTCCGAGTTCGGAGCGGTACTTGGCGACGGTGCGGCGGGCGATGCGGATGCCTTCGTCCAGCAGCCGGTCGCAGATCTCCCGGTCGGTGATGCTGCAGCCCTTCGACTCCTCGTTCTCGATGATCTCCTTGATCACGTCCTTCGTGCTCAGGGACGGGCGGAAGAAGTCGCTGTATGGGATGACCTTGTTGTTCGGCAGCATGACGTACTTGTTGGCCGTTGCACGGCTCACCGTCGACTCGTGCACACCGACCTGCTGTGCGACCACCGCGCGCGTGAGCGGCTTGAGGTTCCGCACGCCGCCGCGGAGAAACTCCTCCTGGAACTCGCAGACGACCTTGCTGATCTTGAGCAGGGTCTCGCGGCGCTGCTCAATGTTCGAAATGAAGAGGCGCGCCCGGTTGCTGTACTGCCGGATGTGATCCCGCTCCTCGGATTTCATCGAGGTTGCGGCCTCGGCGACGGTCTCCTCCTCGAACCCTTCCACCTCATCCTCATCGTCCGTCTCGGCCTCGGGTGCCGGCTCGGCTTTCTTGTCCTTCGGCTGGCGAGAGATGCGGGCGAGCAGATCGCTGTAGACGCCGTCCATTCGCAGGTAGTTGTACCGGCTGTCGACGATCTCGACGATGAGGTCGTCGTTGTCGATGTGCACCATGACGTCCGGCGACACTAGGGGGCTGTCGGTCGGGGAGCCCCAGGAGCGCGCCTGCGTCAGCTGCATCGGGTGCGGATTGAGGTGGTCCCTGATGAAGTCGCGCGCGGCTTCGATGTCGTCCGGCGTGACGCCGAGTTGGCGCGCGAGCTTGCCGAACTTGTGCGCCCCGAGGTCGTCGAGATGGTTGTCGATGAGATAGCTGACGTGCTCGGGGACCTCCTCGCCCGAGCGGCGAAGGAAATCGGCCTGGAGGTGCAGGCACTCGGCGAGCGACCGGGCGCCGACGCCGACCGGGGCAACATCCTGGATGACCTCCAGAACCTCCACGACCTCGTTGCACGGCGCGCCGATCTCGCTGGCGAGCGTAGCCACGTCCTCGTTGAGGAAGCCGCGCGCGTCCAAGGAGTCAATGAGGTACCCGGCGATGGGATGCTCTCGGGGCTCCAAGAGAATACGGGCGTCGGAGAGGATTGCTTCTCTTGGATCGGCGCGAGAGGCGACGATCGAGAGTGGGTCGAAATCTTCATCCACCTCCGACGCCACGCTGGAGACGCGCCATTCGTTCTCGTCGTCCGTGCCGGCGACCCGGTCAAGTGACGGGGCGGGTTCTGCCCGACAGGTGGGGCACCATGATCCCTCCAGTGAGCTCCCGCAGGCCGGACAGGTAGAGCGCTCTTCCAGCTCGAGAGCAGGGTTGGAGAGCAGTTCCTGCTCGATCACCGCCTGGAGTTCCTGCTGAGACAGGCTGAGGATGTAGTTGGCTTCGATCAGGCTGGGCGATACCCACTGTCGCATTTCTGGTATGAGTTCAAATCCGGCTTCCATCTATCACCTCAATCGCTCGCATTGCTGTGCGGGAACGGCAGAAATGCGATACTTGTGGTCGACATATCCGCGACCGGGCAACAACGCTGGGGCTTCCACCACCTGCGATGGTTAGTTCCTCTATCACGAAAGTATAGGGCTTGGGAGAAGTGATGGCAACGATCTTGCTAAGAAGCGCACAGTTCCGCCGCGCTGGAACACCACGATCACGGGCGCCCTGGTCGCCTCTGTGTCCGGCCTGAAGGGGTGCTCGCAATGCGCGCGTTCCGCGTAGCGCGACTGCTTGATGTCGATATCCACATCCATCCCACGTTTCTGCTGATCGTCGCGTGGGCGGTGGCGCGCTGGGGCTTCGGATCGGACGGAGGTGTTGGCTCGCTGTTGCTGGGCCTCGTCTTTGTCCTGCTGATCATGGTTTCCGTGGTCGTCCACGAGCTGGGCCATGTCCTGATGGCGCGGGAATTCGGCGTGCGCGTGCTTGATGTTACGCTTTGGCCCTTCGGCGGCGTCGCGCGCATCGAGCAGATTCCGGCGCACTCGCGCGCAGAGTTCATGATCTCGCTCGCTGGTCCCGCCATGAACTTCGCGATCTTCGTCGCCCTTCTGCCCGTTTTGATCCTAGTGGGCCTCATTGGGGGGCGCGACGCCTTGCTGGCCGGTGCCGAGTTGTTCGACCGCATCACGCTGGTCGGTTTGTTGACCTACGTCGCGCTCACCAACCTCTTCATCATGGTGTTCAACCTCATCCCGGCGTTCCCGATGGACGGCGGGCGCGTGCTGCGCGCCGCCCTCGTCAATATCGTCGGTCGTGACCGGGCGACGACTGTCGCTGTCACCTTGGGGAGCCTGTTGGCGCTGTTGGCCGCCGTGTGGGGCGTCTGGGATCGCTCGCTCGTGCTGGTTGCGGTGGGAATCTTCGTGGCGATCGCCGCCCAGGCAGAGGCTCGCGCCGCCCACGCGGAGGAGGGCATGCGCCGCCTGAGGGTCGGGCAGTTCTCCCTCTGGGACATGGGCGGAATCTCACCGGATCAGCCGTTGACGCTTGCGATGCGGGGTGGACCGCGCGATCTCGTGGTGACGAAGAACGGCGAGGTGCTGGGCATGCTCTGGCGAGCGGATTTGCTGCGCAGCCTGCAGGGCGGCATGGGCGGCCGAACCGTCGCCGATGTGATGGACCGCTCCGTCTACGTCGCCGATGTCAACGACTCTGTGCTTGATGTGCAGCGGGTGATGAACTCGTTGAACCGCTGGGCCGTGCCGGTGACCGAAAACGGTCAGTATCGTGGCATCTTCACGGCGGAACGCTTCGTGCACCTACACCGGCAGGTGATGCCGCCCGTCTTCTCCGGCTGGTCCCTTCCGGAGCCGTGGAGGGATGCCATTCGGCATAACCTGCGCGTGCGTCGGTAACCCGCTTCGGTTGACCTTCTTTCCCGCGCACCGTACAGTATCCAAATTGAAGTGATGCCACTTCTGACAGGAGGCTCTGCATCATGAAGGTGTCGACACGGGGAGAATATGGTGTCAGGGCGATGGTCGCATTGGCCCGGCACTACGGTGAAGGCCCGCTGTCGATCGCTGACATCGCCCGGGAGTCATCTGTTCCTCCTGCCTACCTGGAACAACTCATCGCACCGTTGCGGCGTGCCAGCCTCGTGACGAGCAAGCGCGGCGCGCGCGGTGGCTACACCCTCTCTCGCGAGCCGGAGGCGGTGCGCATTGGTGACATCTACCGGGTGATGGAAGGCCCGGTGGCGCCGATGGATTGCGTCTCCGAGAATGAGGCGGATCAGACCTGTCCGCTGATCGACGGGTGCGAGACGCGCCCGGTCTGGCTCAAGGTCCGCGATTCCATCGTCGAGGCCCTCGACTCGACGACCCTGGCGGATCTTGCCAACAAGCGCGGCGCCCAACTGCCCGGTACGTCTACCGAGGTAAAGACGATCGCCTGATCGTCATTCTGCACGCCAACACCTTCCGGATGGAGACGATCACGCCATGACCTATGGCCGGGAAGGCGTCTACCTGGACCATGCGGCGACGACCCCGACGGACCCCGCGGTGGTTGAGTCGATGCTGCCGTGGTTCACGGAGCGCTTCGGTAACCCCAGCAGCATCTACCAGATCGGACAGGAGGCTCGGGCAGCAATCGACAACGCTCGGCGGCAGATTGCCGGGGTGCTCCGGTGCGTGCCGAGCGAGGTGCTCTTCACCAGTGGAGCCACTGAGAGCAACAATCTCGCCATCCGCGCGTCAATCGGCGCCTGGCGGCAAAAGCACGGGTGGGACAGGAAGCCACACGTGGTCATCTCCGCGATCGAACACCACGCCGTGCTGGATGTTGTCCTGCAGCTCCGCGACGAGGGGCTCGCGGTGGACATCGTTCCATGCGACAGCATCGGCAGGGTCGATCCTGCCGCCGTCGAGGCGGCGGTCAAGCCGGAGACGTGCCTGATCAGCGTCATGCTCGTCAACAACGAGATCGGCACGGTGCAGCCGGTGCCGGAGATCGCTGCCGTCGCGCGCGAGCGCGGGATCGTGGTGCACACGGACGCGGTGCAGGCGGCGGGACTCCGACCGATTGCTGCCCAGCATATCGGGGTGGACATGCTCTCGCTCTCGGCCCACAAGTTTTACGGGCCGAAGGGGGTTGGCGTCCTCTTCGTACGCAAGGGGACACCCATGCGCTTTCAGCAGCGCGGAGGTAGCCAGGAAGCTGGCCGGCGAGGTGGCACCGAAAACGTGCCGCTGATCGTCGGCATGGGCGAGGCGCTCCAGCGCGCGGATGCCATTAGCGACCAGTACGCCACGCACTGCCGCGTACTGCGCGACCGCCTCTGGAAACAGCTGCAGGAGCGGGTGCCCGGCATCCTGCGCAACGGGACGGACGACCCTGAGTCCGCACAGCCCAACATTCTCAATGTGGTACTTCCCGGGGTCCAGGGGGAGACGATGCTGCTCAACCTCGATCTCCTCGGCGTGTCAGCCTCGGCGGGATCCGCGTGTACGACCGGGAATCCGGAGCCGAGCCATGTCGTCCGCGCCATCGGACGGAACGACGAGGAGTGTCGCGCGAGCCTCCGGTTCTCTGTTGGGCGTGGGAACTCGCTGTCAGAGATGGATGAGGCGGCGAGGGTCGTTGCGGAAAGCGTCGAGCGCGTGCGAGCGCTGAGCGGGACCGTCAGCTCGGCTGGGTGAGCTCCCGAATCGTCACTGCGCTCAGCAGCGCGTCCTGCCAGCCTTGCGCGCCGCCCTCCGACTCCCAGCAAGCGCTGACCATCGCGCCGACGTAGCCCCAGTCGCGCACTTCACCCCACGGCAGGCCCACGGCTTCGGACCAGACCGTCACGCGCTCGCGAAAGAGCGCGGCAAGGTCCGGGTGGCGCTGGATGCCCATCGGGTTGTAGCTCATCACGCCGAAGTCATACCCGGCCGGGCCCACCAGCCCCTTCGGGTCGATCACCTTCGGCTCTCCCATGGCATCGACCAGGAGGTTGTAGTGGTGCAGGTCGCCGTGGACGAACGTGTCCCGGCGATCCGGAGGAGACAACATGGCGTCGCGCAGCGCACGCGCCCGAGCGATCTCGTCCCGGTGGTTCTGCCAGAGTTGGGAGTGTGGGTCGTACGTGTCGAGCGCCCTCGTGTAGTCCCGTACCGTCACCAGCCGGCCCGCGTACCGGGTGATGTCAGTCTTGCGACTCATGCGAGCGGCGATGTCGCCGATGGTGGCAATAATCTTCGCGTCTTCCTCCAGCGTCGGGATGTGCGTCGGCAGTCGCTCACCCGGCACAATGCGCTCCATGGCGAACACGCCGCGCTCGAGGTCCTTCCACAGCAGACGCGGCCCGATGCCGGCGGCTGAGAGGGCTTCGACACCCGCCACCTCTGGCGGCTGCTCCGCGTTCGGCACCGTGCACTTGACGACGATGTCCTCGCCGCCGGCCCGCCGAGCGAAGAGGACAAGGTGGTAGGAGAGATCGAGGTCCGTCGGCACGATGCGAGCGTCGAGCTCGCCGAGCGCGCCGGCGAGCATTGGGCCCAGCCCGACGAGCCACGGCTCGAAGCGATCGCCGTGGACGGCCCGGAGATTCGTCAGCAGCACGGGCGGCAGGGTCAACTCACCGTGCCCTCGAACAGCGACGGTGGTCATCCTGGACTGACCTGATCCGGTTGTCGATCGGATGGTGGAGGCGGTTCCTGCATCGCGGCCCCAAGAACGTCCTGGCCGGGCTCGCCGTTGATGCTACCGAGACTCGGCAGGTCCGCGAGTGAACTCAGTCCGAAGTGGCGCAGGAACTCCGGCGTGGTCCCGTACTGGATCGGGTTGCCGATGGTTAGTCGCCGGGAAACCGATTCGATCAGGTTGCGTGCGTGCAGGGTTGCGATCACGCCGGAACAGTCGACGCCGCGAACTGCCTCGATTTCGCTGCGAGTGACCGGCTGACGGTAGGCAACAATCGCCAGCGTCTCCATCGCCGCCGAGGAGAGCCGCGCCTCCCGGTCTAATCTCAGGAATCGCCGGACATGGTCGGCCAGCGCCGGTGCGGTACCGAGCGTGACGGTCTCGCCATGCCGTTGGACCACCAGTCCACGTGTCGGGCCACGGCGCAGCACCTCGAGACCGCGCTCGATTTCCTCGGGGTCCAACTCAGCGCCCGCCGCCAGCTCACTCACGGTCGGCGGCTCCGGAGCGACAAAGAGCATCGCCTCGATGATCGCGCCGATGTAGGCGTCGGACAGGCGATGGCCTGGCTCGGCTCCCGGAATCACCAGCTGGGTCAGGTCGCCGACGACTCGGTCCTCGGCGGCGTCAGGCTGTGCTCTCGAATCGCTCATAGATCTCTCCGGCGTCCTCGGTGTCAGTGTTTCGGTTCAGGTGGATCTCGCAGAACAACTCGGACTGCTCGGCGGAGATGACGGCGCGGCGCATGAGCACCAGCATGCCGAGAAAGGCCGTTGCCACCTCGGTCCGCGAGACATACGGGCTCACGATCTGGGAGAAGGGCACGCGCTGGCGGATTCCGGTCAGCTCCAGCAGACGGTTGAGCGTCTCGCGCAGGCTGACGACCCTGCGAGCCGGAATCATCCTGCCCGACTTCGGCAGGACGGTGAGCCGGCGTCGCAGCGCCCCGACGAGAGCGGACGCCGGGTAGTCGATCAGGCGCTCGGATGTGTGCCGAAGTGCCGGTTCAACCGGCACGGGAAGGGGGCGCGCGTAGGAGCGCAGGTTCTGCTCGGCGCGCCTTGCGAGAAACGCGCTGGCATCACGCGCGCGGCGGTACTCCAGGAGCTGCTGGGTCAGGTCCGAGGGCGCGTCGTCCTCCACGACGCTCGTTGGCTTCGGCAGCAGGGACCGGCTCTTGAGCACGGCGAGCCGCGTGCCGACAGTTGCGAACGACGCGGTCACTTCTGCCGGCGCCTCGTTCAGCTCGCCGACGTGGGCCAGGAACTGCGAGGTCACTGCCACCAGCGAGATATCGGTGATCTCCAGCTGGTTGCGTTCGATGAGGCGCAGAAGGACATCGAGAGGGCCCTCATAGCCGGGGAGCTGGAGCTGGTAGTTCGTGAGCATGCCTTGCCCGTTGGGCGCGTTGAGGCTCATCTCGACCTTCCTCAGGTGTACGCCTCTCAGTGGCGCTCATCGGCAGCCTGCAGGGCCGCGATCGCCGGGTCGGGATGGGCATCCTCGTGGTGCCGGACGAGTCGGACCACGCGCGGGTCTGCGCCGTGCTCTTCCAACAGGCGGGCACCGCGCTCGGCGTGGGTCAGCAGCAATTGTAGTCCCTTGAGCCCGACCGGGGGATCGGTCATCCCGCGTACGCGTTCGGCCACGCCGTCCAGCGGTTTGAGGAGGACAGCAGCGACCCGAGCGGGGAGCGCGACGGAGCCAGCCTTGCCGATGTCGTGCAGCAGGCCAGCCAGGACCGTGAGAGTATCGCAGCCCGCTGATTCGAGGTCTTCCGCGACCGCGACGAGGTGGTGCTGGTCGTAGGGGGAGAGACGGTGCCACATCATCCGGACCTCATCCGGAGCATGGGCTGACCACCGTGCCGGAAACTCCAACGGCGGGCGCGAGCGGAAGAGGGCGGTGAGACCCTGGCGGAGGCGGGCACGGTACGGTGGCATGGTCAGGGCAGGTTCAGGCGAGTCCGTGGAAGAAGAGATCAATCAGGGTGTTGCGGAATGGATAGGCCATGCTCGCGAAGATCGAGCCGCCGATCTGGCCACCGACGAAGATCAGCAGCAGGAGGACCGGGAAGCCATAGCGGGCCAGAGGCGAGAGGATCGGCTCCCAGAACGCGGGCAGCAGCCCGTTCAGGATATTGAAGCCGTCCAGTGGCGGGATTGGGATCAGGTTGAACGAGGCGAGCAGCGCGTTGATGATGACGAACCACTCGAGGACGTTGAGCGCCGGACCCAGATCGATACCGTTGCGGACCACGACCTGGATCACAATCGCGGCGATGGCTGCCTGCACCACGTTGGAGAGCGGTCCGGCAAAGGCGACGAGCGCCATGCCCTGCTTTCGTCGCTCCCGAGAGATGCGGCTCATGCGCCACGGCGCCACAGGGACCGGCTTGCCCCAGCCGATGAAGGGGAAGCCGATGGCAATCATCATCATCCCGAAGAAACCCACCGGCTCAAAGTGAGCCAGTGGGTTCAGGGTGATGCGGCCTTGGTCGCGAGCGGTGCTGTCGCCCAGCTGGAACGCGGACCTGGCGTGCATGAACTCGTGGATCGACGTGGCGATGACAAACGCGAGAAGGATCGCAAGGATGTCCTCGACCGGCCGGATCGAAAAGCCCATCTACCGCCGCACGTCTGCCGTCGTTGCCTTGCCACCCGGCGCCATGTCACCGGGGACCGAGCCTGGGTAGAGGTGGCACGCCACATAGTGACCATCGCCCTGGTCCGCGAACACCGGGTCCACCTTCGGGCAGATGTCAGGCATCATGTACGGGCAGCGGGTGTGGAAGTGGCAGCCCGAGGGCGGATTGATCGGCGAGGGCACGTCGCCCGAGAGGATGATGCGCTCGCGGCGCTTCTCAATGGCGGGGTCGGGAATCGGCACCGCCGAGAGCAGAGCCTTGGTGTACGGGTGCAGCGGATCATCGTAGAGCGCATTGCGGTCGGCGAGTTCGACGATCTTGCCGAGGTACACCACGGCGACGCGGTCGGAGATGTGGCGAACGACGGAGAGGTCGTGCGCGATGAAGAGGTAGGTCAGGCCGAACTGATCCTGCAGATCCTCCATCAGGTTGACGATTTGCGCCTGAATGGAGACGTCGAGCGCCGAAACGGGCTCGTCGGCGACGATGAAGTCCGGGTTCGCCGCCAGCGCACGCGCGATGCCGATACGCTGCCGCTGTCCGCCCGAGAACTCGTGGGGGTAGCGGTTGGCGAAGTACGGGTTGAGACCGACTGTCTGCAGCAGCTCCTGCACGCGCTCGGTGCGCTCCCGCTTCGGCACCAGCTTGTGGATCTGCATCGGCTCGGACACGATGTTGCCGACCGTCATGCGCGGGTTCAGGGAGGCGTACGGGTCCTGGAAGATCATCTGCAGGTGGCGGCGCATCTTGCGCATTTCGGTGCCATCGATCTTGGTCAGGTCGCGCCCGTTGAAGTGGACCTCGCCCGAGGTCGGCTTGTAGAGCTGCAGGATGGCCCGTCCCGTGGTGGACTTGCCGCAGCCGGACTCGCCCACGAGACCGAGCGTCTCGCCGCGCTTGACGCTGAACGAAACGCCGTCGACGGCCTGCACGGCACCGACCTTCCGCTGGAAGATGATGCCCTGGGTCAGCGGGAAGTGCATGACCAGGTTGCGGACGTCGAGCAAAGCCTCGCCGTCGGATTCGTAGGCAGCTGACGGCTCCATTTGGCGTTCTTCAGTGACAGCCGCTGACATATCCATGTTCCTCCGAGATTCGGATCATCGAGATCTGTTGCGCCACGCTTCGGGCGATCAGGTTTGTCCGATGTCTGTGCGGTCGAGGTGGTCCTTGGTGGCAAGCTGCTCAGCCTCAAGCTCCGCTTGGGGATCCGATGGGGGCAGGTGACCGTGCCGGCGCGCGACATCATCCGGGTTGTCGGCCTTTGAGACCTCTTCCCAGAACCAGCACGCAGCGTAGTGGCCCGGCTTGACCTCCAGGAGCGGCGGATTCTTCTGCTCACACTTCTCCCGGGCGTAGTTGCAGCGCGGGGTGAACGGACACATGTCCGGCAGGTCGATCAGATCAGGCGGAAGCCCGCGGATCGGACGGAGCTTCTCGCGTCGCTGAGAGTCGAGCCGGGGGATCGACTGCATCAGCCCGACCGTGTAGGGCATCCGCGGGTTGGCGAAAATCTCTTCGGTCTTCGCTGTCTCCACGATGTGGCCGGCGTACATGACCTGTACGCGGTCGGCCATGCCGGCGACCACACCCATCGAGTGGGTGATCAGCAGCACGCCGGCACCCGTCTCGTGCTGCAGGTTGCGCATCAGGTCGAGGATCTGCGCCTGGATCGTCACGTCCAGCGCGGTGGTAGGCTCGTCGGCGATCAGCAGCTTCGGGTCGCACGAGAGCGCCATGGCGATCATCACGCGCTGGCGCATACCGCCCGAGAACTGGTGCGGGTACTGGTCGACGCGCTCCTGAGCGTTGGGGATACCGACCATATTGAGCAGCTCGATCGCGCGGTTGCGGGCCTGGTTCTTGTTCATGCCCATGTGCAGCTGCAGCGACTCGCTGATCTGCCGGTTGATCGTGAGCACGGGGTTCAGCGAGGTCATCGGGTCCTGAAAGATCATGGCGATGTCGTTGCCACGGATCGACCGGACCTGATCTTCGCTCATCTTCAACACGTCGTTGCCGTTGAAGACGACCTCACCATTGACGATTTTGCCGGGCGGATTCGGAATCAGCCGCATGAGGGAGAGTCCCGTCATGCTCTTGCCGGAACCGGACTCGCCCACCACGCCGAGCGTCTCGCCTGGCATCACGAAGAACGACACGTCGTCGACGGCCTTGACGACACCGTCCTGCGTGAAGAATTGGGTCTTCAGGTTCTTGACCTCGAGCAGGGGCTGGCCCTGGGGGGCGGCCCCGTCCACGACGGCCGACGTGCGCTGCTGTGGCTGTGTTGCCATCCTGACTCCTCTCGCCGTTGGTGTTTCACTGCTGACTCTGCGCCGGGGCCAATCCTTGCCAGACACCCGATACAGCCAGCGCCAGACCGTGCGAAATCCCGAAGATCGAAATCCGGCGGTCACTGCAAAGCCGGAAAGGCCGGCTGGCCCGTGACCAATCGGTTCGATTCCGCGCTCCGTTGCGCTGCCCATCCCCTGTTTTGGCGAGGATTTACTGTTAGTGCACGATACCACGTCAGTTTCGGGACCGCAATGTCCGGCGTCAAGCTGTATGGCCAATTGGGCAGGGATGCGAGTCCTGCTGGCACTCGACTTGCAACAGAGTGGACGTACGGACGGTCTGGCGTGCATGGTAGCAGCCATCGCTACGGTTCCGGCGATGGGTGTCAGACCAAACAGGAGGAGATGAGACGATGGACATTCTGTGGTGGATCCTGATAGGTCTCGTGGCTGGCGGTGTTGCCAGCCTGATCGTTCCCGGTCGCACGCCGGGTGGCGTCATCGGCGCGATCGTGGTCGGTATCCTCGGTGGCCTTCTCGGTGGTTGGCTTGTCGAGGATGTGCTCGATCTCGGCGTGGGCGGCGGCATCATCGGCGCCATTCTGGTTGCGATCGTCGGCGCGGTGATCATCCTGTTCGCCTTTCGGCAGATCAGCCAGCGGACCTGATCCCTGTGGTGACCGGGCCGTATTGACCCACACCGCCCCCCGAGACGCGTCTCCGGGGGGCGGTGTGGGTGGTATGCTGTTCTCAGC
>DASYWL010000354.1:0-2572 GCA_035936055.1 Thermomicrobiales bacterium | reverse complement strand
GTCACGCAGCATGCTGGGCCGATCGGCGTCGGAGGCATACTGGAGAGCGCACCGATCACAGAAGTCCCCCACGAACGCACGGTAGGTCGAGTCGACCTTGCGATCTCCGTACTTGAGACTCGGAGGACTCGTGTCAAAACGGATGCTGACGTGCGGGTTGAGCGCATACCGAATCGGGTCGCCGCATTCTAGGCAGGACAGCATCTCCATCGGTTGCACTGCCGCAGGCCTGTAACTGGGTACAATCTCCATGTATCCACTCCTTCCCAGTGGGCACCATCATCCCGGCCGGCTCGCTCCCGGCGCGGGATGTTTTCGTCCCGAAATCAGCGACGTGCCAAGCTAAGATGCTAGGCGAGGTTGCGTTAGCACCTTTGTCATCTATGGCATCTTTAGCACCTTACTCAGGGGCTTCCACGGCACCCATCCGGGGAGACACCGAGAGCCAGTTCCGATAATGTTTTGGCGTCAGTTTTGGCGCACACTGATAATATCGGCAAGCTCTGGAGAACCTCGATACCCCTATTCTTTCGACTGTTACGAGGTTTTTCAGGGGACAGACGCGGGAGCCGCGGCGTATTTGCCGACGTTACGAACAAGCCTTGCAGCTCCAGCGTCATGAGCGTCGACGCCAGGCTCGCGATCGGAATGCCGGCCGACGCCGAGATCTCGTCGGTGTGTCGAGGCTCGCCGGTCAGCACCGCGAGCACCCGGCGGGATGGCTCGTCGAGCGCCGCCGGTGATTCCATCGGCAGCTGCTTCGGTGCCTCACCGAGCCGCAGATCCTCCAGGATGTCGTCGGCGCTTCGCGCCAGACGCGCGCCATCTCGCAGCATACGATTGCAGCCCGCGCTCGATGGCCAGGCGACTGGGCCCGCGACCGCGAAGACATCCCGCCCCTGATCGGCAGTGAAATCGACCGTGATCAGCGCCCCGCTGCGCTCTGGCGCCTCGACGACCGCCACGCCCAGCGACAGACCGGAGATGAGTCGATTCCGAGCCGGAAAGTTGGGACCATCGGGGGCGGCGTCGGGATGGAAGTCGGAGAGAATCGCCCCCTGTCCTATTGATGCGTGCGGCGAGCTCACGATGCCGGTAGGGGTAGATCGTCCGCACGCCGCTGCCCAGCACGGCAAGCGTGCGACCGCCGACCTCCAGCGCGGCGTGGTGAGCCACACCGTCGATACCGAGCGCCAGCCCCGACACGACCGTCACGCCGGCGCGGGCGAGGTCGGTGGTGATGCTGCGCGCCATGTCCTTGCCGTAGGCAGTCGCGCGTTGGGTACCGACGATCGCAACCGCGCGGCGGTCGGAGAGGCGAATATCGCCGCGCAGGAAGATCACCGGCGGTGGCGCAGGTATCTCGCGAAGCAGGTCGGGGTAGGTGTCATGGCGCAGCGTCAGGACGTCGATGGCATCCCGGCGCAGCAGCTCGAATTCACCCTCCGGATCGCCGCGATTCCGGGCGACGGCAAGCTGTTCCAGCGAGCGTCGATCCAGGAGTCCGCGCAACTCCTGCTTGTCGGCGTGCCAGGCTTCGCGCATGGGGCCGAACGCGGCCAGCAGCCGCTCGAAGCGCACTGGACCGATCCCGTTCACATTGCGGAACGCGGTCCAGTACGGCGCGTCCTGATCCGGCTCGTCGGCGACAGGAGCGACTTTACCCGTCTCGGACACCATGCCCGGCCTTTTCTCCCCAACGCCCTCCGCCGCGTCACCTGGCGTGGCATTTACAGATGATCACAATGACGTCATCATGCCACGGAATGGGACCGGTGTGACTCCCCGGTAGCGACGCGAACGTCGCGCCGGCCGGCAGAGTCGCCAACGAGACAAGGAGTGCAAGCGTGGTCCGGAAGAACGAACTGAAGCGGAAGTTGCGGGCGGGTGAGAAGGTCATCGGCGTGTTCATGCCACCACCGTCGCCGCTGCTCGTCGAGGTTTCGGCCGCGGCAGGTTTTGATTTCGTCCTGCTCGACAACGAGCACGGTCCCATCGGCCCGGAGACCGCCTACCACATGATCCTCGCCGCCGAGGCCACCGGCATCACGCCGCTCATTCGCGTCGGCCTGCGGGACAAGCAGGAAGTTCTCAAGTTTCTCGATCTCGGTATCCAGGGAATCATGTCGCCACAGGTCAACACCGCGGAAGACGCCGAGTACGCGGTCGCCTCCTCGCGATACATCCCTCGCGGTATCCGCGGGCTCGCGGGCGGCCGCGCCTTCAACTTCGGAGTCGGCATCGCGCCGAGCGACGCTGCCCAGCAGATCAACGAGGAAATGCTCTCCCTCATCCAGTTCGAGCACATCGACGCGCTGCCGGAACTCGAGAAGATCGTGCAGGTGCCCGACCTGGACGTGCTCTTCGTCGGCCCCAACGATCTCGCGCAGTCAATGGGCAAGCCGGGCCTTCCGGGTGATCCCGAAGTCACGAAGATTGCCGACGAGGCGGTGGCGACCGCGAAGAGCGCCGGCGTGAAAACCGGGACCACGGCATTCAGCGTCGAGGCGGCGAAGGCGGCTCTGGATCGCGGGTTCGACATGGTGGTCGCCAACGCGCCGGGCCTCTACCT
>DASYWL010000353.1:0-7790 GCA_035936055.1 Thermomicrobiales bacterium | reverse complement strand
GATCAGTTCCCGATTGATTCGCTGGAGCGACCGTCGTATCGCTAGCGTCCTGTTCACGAAGTCGATATCGTCCCACTTCAGACCGAGTGCTTCGCTCTGTCGAAGACCTAGCGTCATGTCGACAGAATACAGGGCTTCTAGCCTGTCGCCCTTGACTGCCTTAAGGAACACCTTAGCCTATTCCGGAGTGAGGAACTGAATGTCGTGATGCTCCGGCTTTGGCGGGTCGACCAGCGTCGCGACGTTGCGCGAGACCAGACCCCACTTCAACGCTTGACCCAGCGCCCTTCTCAATACCGCCCGCATGTATTGAACGGTTCGGGGGACAGCCCTGATGCTAGCTTGTCATTCATCATCGTCTGGACATGCTGGGGCGTCAGCTTCGATAGCTGATGCCGTCCCAGCGACGGGTTCAAGTGGTCGCGAATAAGTTGTGCATAACTATTGTAGGTTCGGGGTCGCACCGACCCCTTAGCGACGTCCTGGAGCCACGTATTCATGAACTGGGCGACCGTCTGCCGTTTCACGTCGACCGGCATTCCCGCCGCATGTTCCCGATCAAGAGCTTTCATCTGATTTCGGACGTCTGTCTTCGTCTTGCCGTAGACGGACTTACGGATACGCGTCCCGTCCGGTCGGAAACCCAGCGAGACCTTCCCTTCCCAGCGCCCATCCTTCCTTTGCGTAATGGACCCCTCATTATTCCCGCGTCGCGTGGTCATGCTCTTTCGTCCTTCCCTGGATCTGTTTCGTCAATGCCCCATTCCCGCCGGAGTCGTTCGACGTCTTCCGGCTTGAATCGCCGGTGTCCTCTCGGGAGGGTGATGACGGGGATGATCCCCTTATCGGCATAAACGCGTAGCGTTCCCTGCGAGATACCGAGCCGCTTGGCTGCCACACTGATAGAAAGAAGCTGTGGTTCGTCTGTCATATTGTGGAGTTCCTCTCTATAAATTATACCCGAAAAAGAGACTATATAAATTTAAAAGGACAGATCTCAGCTTTTGGAATACAGTGGCCCTATGAGACGCTCTGAGCTAATGAACGCGACGAGCCGGACGGCAGCCGGGTGATGAGGAGGTGATCATGAAGTTCATGGATGCTACGCAAGACCAGTCCTTCATGGCATCCTGCCAGCTCGGTGCCGCTACGATCGCCGACGGCTTCGACGGCGAACTGCTCATCATGGAGACCGGTGGTCAGTTCCGGTGAGAGCCGGTCTCGTGCCCATCACCTGCAGCGAGAACTCCGGCGAGAAGATGCGTCAACATGGTGAGCAAAGTGTATGAATCCAAGTAGCTCCTTAGCAGATGATCGGACGCTGTCGTGGCGGGCGATCGTCCTCGGAGGATATAGCGTCGAAGAGAAAGACATATGAGGCGTCTGGATCGGCACATGGGACCAGTACCGCCGTCGCATCTGCAGAAACTGTGCAGCGAAGCAGGTCCGTCCCTCAAACTGTAGCCGTCGGGGTGGCTGACTCTGAGAAGGCAGGAGTGGATGGGACGGTCACTAGAGAGTCGGTCGACAACAGCGACGCGGTCATCGAGGCTATTCTCGAAGAAGCGTCTGATGATCCCAAAGTAGTCCTCATCCGCCTATCTCTGGAGATCGAAAAGGAACTGAGATTCCTGCTAGGTAGCGCGGGGTTCCTCCAAGACCGAGACTACTTACCTTTGCGGAAAGCTGTGGAAACACTCTGGCATGAGTACCCAGTACTACCGCCCACGGTGATTGACGCGATTGAGGCATTCTGGGAGGTCGGAAATCACACCATTCATGGTGGCAAGGGCGATAGGGACGCCGTGGTGCGGGCAGTTGATTCAGGACTCGTAGTGCTGAAGACCCTACATGGACTGCCGATGGTTCAATTTGTTGTCTACCATCCGGGCGTGGAGGTTTATGCTGATGCGGCTGGGCAACAAGTACGGCAAGATGTCAAAAAGCTGTGATAATCGAGCAGGTCAGCGCTGACGGGAACGCGGGTCGAGTGCATCGCGGAGCGCGTCGCCGATGAGGTTGATGGCCAGCACGGTGATGAAGAGCATCACCCCGGGGAACACCGCGGCCCACCACGCCTGCTGCAGCCGCGCCTGCCCCGCGCTCACCATCCCGCCCCAGGTGGGGATGTCCTGCGGGACGCCAGCGCCGAGGAACGACAGCGATGCCTCGGCGAGGATCGCGAACGCGACCACGAAAGTCGCCTGCACGATCAGCGGCGAGAGTGAGTTCCGCAGGATGTACTTGTGCATGATCGACCAGTCCCTCATCCCGATCGCGCGAGCCGACTCTACGTACAGCTCACGGCTGTTCATCAGCGTGGTGCCACGTACCAGCCGCACGATGTTGGGCGCGTACACCACCGACAGCGCGATGATGACGTTCTGGACCGCCGCGCCGAACGCCGCCATGATCGCGATCGCCAGAAGGATGCTCGGGAATGCCTCGAGCCCGTCCATCACGCGCATCAGGGGTGTGTCGATGCGCCGCGGGTAGAACCCCGCGATCAGTCCGAGCAGCGCACCGATGGTGGTCGCGCCGACCATCACAGCGAGCCCGACCAGCAGCGAGACCCGCGCACCGTAGACGACCCTGGTGTAGATATCGCGTCCCAGATCATCGGTTCCGAACCAGTAGGTACTCGATGGCGGGCTGAGCCGGTCGGCCGGGTTCACATAATCGGGGTCGAACTGGGTGATGACCGGGGCGAAGGTCGCGCCGAGCGCGATGATCAGCAGCAGGATCAGGCTGCCGACAGCGGCGGGGTTCTCCGCCACCAGCCGCATCCAGTAGAACTTCGAGTTCGACGGAATCGCATAGGGCGTGAACCGGCGAGCGCGCTTCGGCGCGGTGGCGTTGCTGGCCAGGTCCATCCTACTCACTGCCATACCGGATCCTCGGGTCGACGAACACGTACAGGATATCGATCAGCAGCATCACCAGCACTTCGATCACGGCCACCACCAGCACGGCGGCCTGCACGACCGGGAAGTCACGCCGGACCACGCTTTGCACCAGCAGCCGCCCCATGCCGGGGATGTTGAACACCGTTTCGATCACCACCGCGCCGCCGAGCATGTTGGCGAGCATGATGCCGGTCACGGTCATCGCAGGGATGAGCGCGTTGCGAAGCGCATGCCCGCGGATTACCTGGTTTTCCGCCAGCCCCTTGGCGTAGGCGGTGCGGATGTACTCCTGATTGAGCACATCGAGCATCGTCGAGCGCACGATGCGCGCGAGCAGGCCCGCTGACGAGAAGCCGAGCGCGACGGACGGCATGATCATGTAGCGGAAGTGCTGCCAGAAACCGTTGCCAATGTCCTGATAGCCGCCCGAGGGCAGCCAGCCGAGGTTCACGGCGAAGAAAAGCATCAGCAGAATGCCGAAGAAGAAGCTCGGGATCGCCGCGCCGCTGATCGATGTCACCATCAGCAACCGGTCAATCAGCGAGTTCGGCCTCATGGCGGCGATCACGCCTGAGGGTAGGGCGAGTGCGACGGCGAATGTCAGGGAGTACAGCGTGAGGAGGCCGGTGGGCTCGGCGCGATCTAGCAACGCCTCGGTGACCGGCTTGCGGATGAAGAACGACTCGCCGAAGTCGAGCCGCATCGCACCCCAAGACCAGTCAACGAACTGCTTGAGCAGCGGCTTGTTGAGCCCCAGCTCCTCACGCAGGGCGGCGCGATCCTCGGCGGACGCCTCGCGACCAAGCATCGCCGAGGTAGGGTCACCCGGTGTCAGGTGCACCAGGCTGAACACGATGACCGCGACGATGATTAGCACCGGTATCAGCAACAACAGGCGTCGGATTATATACGCAATCACGCGCAACTCCCCGAAAGCAGCCACCGATCGACCGGGCGCGGCGAGGCGCCGGGCCCGGTGTCACTGGTTGCGAGGAATGGATCGGTCAGCGACGCGCCGGCCGATCCTCGACCGGGCGATACCGGCAGACCTGGCCCCGCCCTCGGCACGAATCCTTACTCCGAGAGCCAGGCGTTCGCGAACTCCGGCTCGATCTCGAAATGCATGGTGCCCAGCAGGCCCTGCACGTTTGAGGCGAGTGCGGCCACACCGAACTGGTCGGTGATCTTGACCATCGGAACCTCGTCATACCAGAGCTGCTGCAGCTCCTCGAACGCGGCGAACCGGGCCTCCGGATCCTGTTCGGTCTGGATCCGCTCCATGATCGCGACTTTCTCGTCAGAGCACCACTGGGCGTCCGCCGTGCAGCTCGCGTAGGCATTAATGAGCGCCGGATCCGGCCGGAAGACGATCGAGTCGGTGGTGATCTCCCAGCCTTCCTCTTCCTCCAGGTTGTCGTCGAGCGTAGCCTCGTCGAAGACCTCGAGCTCGACGGTGAAGCCACCCTCCTCGAGCTGCTGCTGGAGCACCACGGCGGCGTTGTAGTCGCCGAGGTCCTCCTGCGTGGTGATGATCCGGATCGGCGTGCCGTCGTATCCGGCCTCGTCCAGCAGCTGCTGGCACTTCTCCGGGTCGCCCTGATTGTAGAGCTCGGAGCCGACCTCGGAGACCCATGCCGTCTGCGGCAGCATGATGCCCGGGCCCGGCTCGAAGTAGCCCTCACCATGCGACGCCTGCGCGAGCGGTTCGACCGACACGGCAGCCTGGATCGCGCGGCGGATGGCGACGTCCGTGGTGAGACCGCCGGCGTTGTTCAGCGTGACCACGCCGAAGCTCCGCGGCGGCAGGATCTCGATGGTGACGTTCGGGTCGCCACCGACCGCCTCGATCTGGTCGGGGATGATTTCCTCGAGGTAGTGGTATTCGCCGGACTGCAAGCCCGCGAGGCGCGCGGCCTCATCGGGCACCGGCACGAATTCGAGCTCGTCGAGGTAGGCGGGTTTCGCGCCGGCGTAGCCGCTGTGCTCGGTGTCGAGGCTGGCGTAATCTTCGAACCGCTCCATCAGGGTGTAGCGGTCAGCCTGGAACTCGACGAACCGGTACGGCCCGGTGCCGATGTAGTCCTCGGTCGCGAGCGGCTCACCGCCGGCATTCTCCATGATGGAAGCCGGCATGATGGCGAGACCCTGGCTTTGGCGCGCGAGCAGGCTCGGCAGCGCGACCAACGGGGTGGTCAGCACGATCTCCACGGTGTAGTCGTCCACCGCTGTGATGGACTCGAGGAACGGCTGAATGGCTTGCCCCAACGAGCTGATCGGCATCCAGCGGTTGAACGAGGCGACCACATCGTTTGCCACCATCTCCTCACCATTGTGGAAGGGCACTCCCTGCCGCAGGGTAATGGTATTGGTGAGGCCGTCCTCGCTGACCTCGATGCCCTCCGCGAGCATTGGCACGGTGGCGTAATCGCCATCGAAAGTGAAGAGCGCCTCGTGCATGTTCCAGGCAATCAGGGTAACGGTGCGGTTGTTGAAGAGCTGCACATCCAGCCCGGCTGGCTGCCCGGTCGAGGCGATCACCATCCGCCCGCCCCGCTGCGGCTCGCCATCCTGGCGCATCAGGCGCGCGGTCCCGACACCGCGGGCGCTGGCGCCACCGACCTGTCCGGCCACCGCCAACACGGCGGCACCGGCCATGCCCGCCTGAACGGCGCGGCGGCGGCTCATGCGGCTGCCCTGAATGCGGGGGGGTGTCGAGGTCATCTTGCGCTGGGTCATCGTTGCCTCCTGCTCATTACCGTGAATCGTTCCAGCTGTGTCCGGCAATACGCGACGATATGGGCCAGGCTCTGCGCGATCGCTACCCTCCCTATGACTGGCCGACGGCGCGCTGGCGCGCAGCCATCTCCTCATCGATGCCTCGCGGCCACTCGCGGCCGAGAGGGTCCCGGACATCTACCGCAAGGGACCCGACGTGTTCGATGGTCATCTCGGCGTGGTCGCCATCCTGCAGGGCGCCGAGCCCCTGGTGCTGGGTTCCGCAGAGGATGACATCACCGGGGACGAGCGTCATGTAGCTCGAGATGAAGTGCAGGACCTCCGGCACGGTGTATTCCATGTCGGCGGTGGTGTAATCCTGCCGCTGGTCGCCGTTGACGTGCAGCGTCACACGCAGGTTCTGCACGTCGAGCACCTCGTCCGGCGTCACCACGGCCGGGCCGAGCGGCGTAAATGTGTCGAATGACTTGCCGATACGACTAGGCCCGACACGGCCAATGCCGCGCGCCGAGACATCCATCGCACAGGTGAACCCGGCGAGGCAATCCATCGCCGAGGCGTCGGCGGGGAGGTCCTTCGCCCGCTCGCCGATCACGAGCGCCAGCTCGGCTTCGTGGTGGAAGATGTCGGCGGGGTGGTCCGGCAGTACCACGGTGCTGTCCGGGCCGGTGACCGAGTCGGGGCTCTCCAGGAACATGTCTTGCGGCTGGCGCTCGCGGTCCCACCCCTCGCGGTAGTTGCCGAACGCGGCGATCACCTTCGGTGGTCGTGGCACGGGCGCCTGAAGCGCCGGAACCGCCTCGGGCGTGCCGCTGGCGGCCAACTCCTCGACCTTGTCGCGTCGCTCCTTCAACACCGCCATCACGCGCGGCATGCGGTCCGCGGCGGTGCGATAGCGGAGATCTTCGAAGGCGGTCGAGACGTCGACCATCCCGTTATCAACAAGCACGCCGATTCGATCGTCCTTCGTCAGCACGAGTCTCATGAACCCGATCCTCCTGCCTCAGGCACATCGGGATGCACTGCCTGCGCCTTCACCCGCTCTGCCGTTGCCTTGTCGACGCCACGCTGCCACGCTCGCGCCGCCGAATCCTTCACACGCAGCGTAAACGAACCGATACCCTCGACCGTGGTCGTCACCGAATCGCCGTCCTGCATCGAGCCGAGACCCTGGTGGTTGGTGCCGCAGCAGATGACGTCGCCGGGGTGCAGCGTGGTAATTGAGGAGATGTAGGTCATCAACTCCTTGATCGGGCGCTCCATGTCGCTGGTGTGGTAATCCTGCCGGCGCTCGCCGTCGACATCGACCGTGATGTGCAGGTCTTGCGGGTCGGGAATTTCGTCTTTCGTAACGATCCACGGACCGAACCCACCGAAGGTGTCAAACGACTTGCCGAGGAAGCTGTTGATCTCCGAGCGGCCGAGGCCGCGCGCCGAGACATCGTTGAAGGCAACGTAGCCGAACACGGCATCCATTGCCTCGTCATCGGAGAGCGATTTCGCCTCCTTGCCGATGACCACAGCAATTTCGGCCTCGTGGTGGAAGATGTCGGCCTGATGCGGGGGGAGCATCACGGTGCCGCGGTCCCCAACCAGGCTCTCCGGCGACTTGAAGAAGAGGTCGATCCGCTGTTTCGGCCGGTCGGTGCCCTCGCGGTAGTTGCCCATCAGGCAGATTATCTTGCCCGGCCGCGCGAAGGGCGCGTCGAGCTGGACCTGGTCGAGCGGCGTGCCTCCGCCTTGCTCGGCGCGGCGCTCCAGCTCTGGGCGCAGCTCCTCGTAGTGCGTAATGAGATCCGGAATGTAGTTCTCCGGGCCCAGCGGGTCATACTGCGCCAGCACGTCCCCGATCTCGACCACGGTGTCGTCAGACGCGACGATGCCGGGTTTCCCGCCATCGAATGCAGCGATACGCATCTTGCCTCCTGTCACTCCTTGCCGCGGCGAGCAGCTCAATTGTGCAAGTAGCGAAATGGTGTCACGCGGCAATCGGCGTGTCAATAGGCTTCTGCAAATGTCATCAGAAAGTATCTAATTATGGCTGACTCTCGAACGTCAGACACCGGTGTGCCGATTTCACGGAAAATGCGATGTGGGATAGGTCGAGGGGGAGAACATTGGCCGCCGCGCGCTTGTCACCCTCGGTGC
>DASYWL010000352.1:0-23605 GCA_035936055.1 Thermomicrobiales bacterium | reverse complement strand
GGCATGGCCGGCATCGGCTGCTCCTTCTCCGGCTTGTCGGAGACGAGCGCCTCGGTGGTGAGGATCATGCCCGCGATGGAGCTGGCGTTCTCGACCGCCGAGCGGGTCACCTTGGCCGGGTCGATGATGCCCGCCTTGAGCATGTTGACGTACTCATCCTTGATCACGTCGTAGCCGAGGTTGTTGTCACCCTTCTCCTCGTGGAGGCGGCGCACCATCTCGATCACGACCGAGCCGTCGCGGCCCGCGTTGCGGACAATGCCGCGCAGCGGCTCCTCCAGCGCGCGCCGGAGGATGTTGACGCCGGTCTTGATGTCACCCTCAGCCTGCACGGTATCCAAGGCGCTGACGGCGTTGATCAGCGTCACACCGCCACCCGGGACGATGCCCTCCTCGACGGCGGCGCGGGTCGCGCTCAGCGCGTCCTCAACACGGTGCTTCTTCTCCTTGAGCTCGGTCTCCGTCGCGGCGCCGACCTTGATCACCGCCACGCCACCAGCCAGCTTCGCCAGCCGCTCCTGGAGCTTCTCGCGGTCGAAGTCCGAGGTCGTCGTCTCGATCTGGGACCGGATCTGCTGGACGCGCGCCTGGACATCCTCCTTGGCACCTTGGCCATCGACGAAGGTAGTGTCGTCCTTGGTGGCGACCACGCGGCGGGCGGAGCCCAGGTCCTCGGCAGTCACGCTGTCGAGCTTGCGGCCGACCTCTTCCGAGATTACCCGCGCACCGGTCAACGCGGCGATGTCGCGGAGCATCTCCTTGCGGCGGTCACCGAAGCCCGGTGCCTTGATGGCCAGCGACTGGAAGCGACCTTGAAGCTTGTTGACCACCAGCGTCGCGAGCGCCTCGCCGTCGACGTCCTCGGCGATGATCACGAGGCCCTTGCCCTGGCGGGCAACCATCTCGACCGTCGGCAGAATATCCTGGATCGAGGAGATCTTCTTGTCGGTGATGAGGATGAACGGATCCTCGAAGCTCGCCTCCATGCGCTCCGTGTTGGTCACGAAGTACGGGGAGATGTAGCCGCGGTCGATCTGCATGCCCTCGGTGTACTCGGTCTCGAACGCGAGGCCCCTGGACTCCTCGACCGTGATCACGCCGTCCTTGCCGACCTTGTCCATGACCTCGGCGATGAGGTCACCGATCTCCTTGTCGGCAGCCGAGATCGCGGCGACCTGGGAGATCTCCTCCTTGTCCTTGACCTCGGTGGCCACCTCGCGGATACGGGCCACGATGGCGTCGGACGCCAGATCGATGCCCTGCTTGAGCATCATCGCGTTCGCGCCGGCGGCGACGTTGCGCATGCCCTCGTGCACAATCGCCTGGGCGAGCACGGTGGCCGTGGTGGTGCCGTCACCGGCGGCGTCGTTGGTCTTGGTCGCCGCCTCCTTGAGGAGCTGGGCACCCATGTTGGCGAAGTGGTCCTCCAGCTCGATCTCCTTGGCGACGGTGACGCCGTCATGGGTGACGGTCGGCGCGCCGAACTTCTTGTCCAGGGCGACGTTGCGGCCCTTCGGGCCGAGCGTCGTCTTCACCGCGTTGGCGAGCGTATCCACGCCCTCCTTCAGCGAGTGTCGCGCCTGCTCGTTGAATTCCAGTACCTTTGCCACAGTGATTCCTCCTGATTGAAACGCCTGTCGTCAGAGACGGATGAGAATCGAACGGCTAGCCGATGACGGCCAGCACGTCCTTCTCCGAAAGGATGAGGACATCCTCTTCGTCGAGCTTGAACTCGGTGCCGGCGTACTTGGCGAAGATCACCTCGTCGCCGACCTTCACCTCCATCGGGATGCGATCGCCGTCTTCATCACGACGACCGTCGCCAGCGGCGATCACGGTGCCGCGCTGCGGCTTCTCCTTGGCCGTGTCCGGCAGCACGATGCCGCTTGCGGTCTGCTCTTCACGGGAGGCAGGCTTGATCACCAACCGGTCACCGAGAGGCTTGAGTGAATTACTCGCCATGGTCCTTCAATCCTCCTGAAACAATGCGCTAGTGCCGTCAAGGCTCCTCGACATCACGAATCCGGACCCTGCGGCGGCCCGGATCTCGATTGCGACCTCAGACTAGCACAGTGATTAGCACTCTGCAAGGGTGGAGTGCCAGCAATTTGGCAATCAGCATGATATGAGTGCTAACCCGGGTAACTACTGGAGACCCAACGAGCCCGCTTCAACATGAATATACGCCGTCTCCTCCTGGCACGGATGCCGTCCAGGTCCGTTCCGCCCACGGAGCTGACACCCCTAGGGTCTTTCTCAAAGCCACCACGCGTGAAATGTCCGCCTGTCCTGAGCATTCGGAACCGGTACACTGAGGCAAGGTAGACGTTGACGCGACCAGCACGCCGACCGTGGTAGAGTCATGAGGAAGGACCAATGGAGACACGCCGCCAGCCAGCAGACTTTCTTGCCGACCGCGTGAAAAACGCCACCCCCTCGCCCACCCTTGCCGTTTCCGACAAGGCGCGGCAACTCAAGGCAGAGGGAATTGACGTGATCGATCTCGGCGGCGGGGACCCTGACTTCATCACGCCCGAGCATGTCCGCCATGCGGCCGCCGAGGCGATGAACAGCGGCGAGACACATTATGTCGCCAGCCCTGGCACCCCCGCCTTCCGCAAGGCGATCGCCAGCAAGCTCCGCGACGACAACGGGCTCGCCTACGACCCCAACGACGAGATCCTCGTCACCCCCGGCGGCAAGGCTGCGCTCTTCGAGGCCGCAATGGCGCTTGTCGAGCCCGGCGTCGACGTCCTCGTGGTCGAACCGGCCTGGGTGTCCTACGCCCCGCAGATCGAGCTTGCCGGCGGGAACGTCGTCGCGGTTCCCACCAGTCCTGAGGACAACTGGGTCGTCACGGAGCAGGCACTTGAGGCGCACGTCACACCAAACTCGCGGGTACTGTTGATCAACTCGCCGAATAACCCAACCGGCCATGTCATGGACCGAAAGGAACTCAAGACCATTGTCACGTTCGCCAACCGCCACGATCTGCTGGTGTGGACCGACGAGATGTACGAGAAGATCGTCTATGACGATCACGAGCACGTCAGCATCGCCACCTTCGACGGCATGAAGGAGCGGACGCTTACCTTCAACGGCCTCTCCAAGGCCTACGCCATGACCGGCTGGCGTCTGGGTTACGTGGCCGGTCCACGACCGTTGATATCGAAACTCGCGACCGTGCATGGTCACGCAGTCACTTGCGCGACCTCTTTTGCCCAGGCTGGTGGTGTCGCCGCCCTGGAGGGCCCGCAGGACGTGATCGGCGAGATGGTGCAGGCGTGGGATCGCCGCCGTAAGCTGATCACCGAGGGCGTCAATGGGATCAACGGCCTCTCGTGGATGCCGGCCGAGGGCGCCTTCTACGCCTTTGTCGATGGTCGCGAGACGGGGTTGTCCTCTACAGATCTGGCGGCGAAGATGCTCGAGGAAGCGCACGTTGCCGTGGTGCCCGGGATCGCCTTCGGGGAGGCCGGCGAGGGCCATGTCCGCTTGAGTTTCGCCACCAGCGACGATGCCCTCTCGTCGACCATCGAGCGGCTCACCAGGCTCTTCGGGACGCGCTGATGCGGTAGCTACGAACTGAGCGAAGTGACAAGGGAGGACCCATGAGCGTTGATGATCGCCTCAAGGAACTGGGGATCGAGCTGCCGGAACCGGTGAGCCCGGCCGCCAACTACGTCCGCCACCAGCAGACCGGCAACCTGCTGTTCATCTCCGGGACCGGCCCGACAGATGCCTCACCGAAGGGCAAGGTCGGCGCCGACGTGAGCGTCGAGGACGCCTACCAAGCCGCACGCGAGGTCGCGCTGCAGATCCTCGCGACCGCCAGGCAGGCGCTCGGCGGTGACCTCGGCCGCATAACCAGGACGGTCAAGGTGCTCGGCATGGTCAACAGTGCACCCGACTTCGGCGAGCAGCCCAGGGTGATCAACGGATGCTCGGACACGCTGGTCGAGGTCCTCGGCGAGAAAGGACGCCACACCCGGTCCGCCGTCGGTTTCGCCGCGCTGCCAAACAACATCTGCGTCGAAATCGAGGCGACTTTCGAGGTGGAGTAGCACCGTCGGGCGCAGGGCGGCACACCGCAACTTGACGGGTATCGTATCCTTGTGGGTCGGAGCATGGTTGAAACGCCGGGTGGCTATCCCGGCGTTTCCCTATTGCCGAAGTCAGGAACGATCACCCGCCACGGGCGACGTGGCGCGCTTGGATGGAGAGATATCCGCCCGATGGACAAGGAACGAATCGAGATTACCGAAGAGGGGCACGAGCGCCTGCAGGAGGAGTTGCGCCAGCTGATCGAGGTCGAGCGCCCGAAGATCATCGAGGCGGTCGCCGATGCCCGCTCGCACGGCGACCTGCGCGAGAACTCGGCCTATGACGCCGCGCGCCAGGACCAGGCGATGATCGAAAAGCGTATCTCCGACCTGGAGGCAACCCTCCGCAACGCGACTGTGGTCGCTCGTGATGCGGCGAACAGAAAGCGTTCAACTGTCACGCTCGGCAGCAAGGTCGCCGTCGACATGGAAGGTGAGGAAGAGGTGTTCACGATCGTCGGCGCAGCCGAGGCTCGCCCGAGTGCCGGCTTCATCTCGAACGCCTCGCCCATCGGCAAGGCACTCGACGGGCGGCGCGCCGGTGAGACGGTATCGGTCAGCACCCCGGGCGGCCACCTCGATATCACCATCCGCTCCGTGGACAACTCCTAAGCCAGGAAGCCGCCATGCCGCGCCCTATTCGCACCACTCTGCCGCGGCCTCCCCGCCGGCGGCTGCGCCTTCGAGGGCCGGCAGCGTGGTGGCCACCGGTCTCTGCCCGTCAGGACGAGGCCTTCCGAAACATCTGGCAGGCGCTTCGACAGCACGGTCAGGTGCAGGCCGTCACGCTTGGCAGTGAAAAGATCCAGGATCGCGCCGACACCTTTGTGGTCTGCGCGATCCGCTTGCCTCGGGACAAGACGGCCAGCGCGCTCAAGCCGCTGCGCGCGGCACTGTCGGAGTTTCCGTTCGTCAGGCTGGCGCCCGCGGAGTCGCTGGCAATCACGATCCAGGAGCTCGGCTTCCTGGTTGACGAGCCCCAACGGATCGACGAAATTTCTCAGGAACGGATCGAAGAGTTCGTTCACCATTCCAGCACGCCGGTCTGCGATTTTCCGCGCTTCGAAATCAGAGTGGGAGGGTTCAACTCCTTCCTCGATACCCCGTTTCTCGACGTACACGACGACGGCTGGTGCTTCAGGATGCATCACCGGCTCCGTGACTTCACGCTCCTGCCGGTGGCCGACGATTACGCCTACCTCCCTCACGTCCCGCTCGGGTACTACACGCGAGACGAGACGATGCGGGGCTTCCCAGCTCGAATGGCACGCTGGCGCGACCGGACGTTCGTGATGTTTCACGCCGAGGCACTCGAGCTGCTGGCCATCGCGACGGCTGATCCATTCTCGGAGCCGGAGATTCTCCACAGATTCGATCTAGGCCATTCGCTCGGCCCCGCCGAAACCATCACCCAGAGAGGTCCCTCGGACGTATTCGTCTGAGCAGGCAGGAAGACAGGCCGCCGTTTATCCGTCCCTTACATCCTCGTCGTGTTTCCGCCCTGGTTCCCGCTGTCTTCCTTGGGTCAGAGCCGTTGGACAACGGCATCGCCGAACATCTCCGTGCTGGCATCACCACCCAGATCGGCGGTTCGCACGCCATCGTCGATGGCGCTCGCCACGGCCCGCTCGACCGACACCGCTTCCTGCTCAAGACCGAGCGAGAGCCTAACCATCATCGCGGCCGAAAGGATCATTCCGGCCGGGTTGGCCGTCCCCTTCCCGGCGATATCGGGGGCGCTGCCATGTATCGGCTCGTAGAGTCCCTTCCGCCGCTGTCCCTCGCGCTCGGCACCGAGGCTCGCCGACGGCAACAACCCAATCGACCCGCCCAGCACCGAGGCCTCATCCGTAATGATGTCACCGAACATGTTCTCGGTGACAATCACGTCGAAACTCGACGGTGTCTGGATCAGTCTCATCGTCATCGCATCAATGAGCATGTGCTCCAGTTGCACATCGGGGTACTCAGCGGCAACTTCGGTGACCACTGAGCGCCAGAGCCGCGACGACGACAGCACGTTGGCCTTGTCGACGCTCGTGACCTTCTTCGATCGACCTTGGGCGAGTTGGAACGCCAAGCGGACAACCCGCTCGATTTCGTGCTCGCGGTAGACCAACGTGTCGACCGCGACCTGGCCCCGGCGCTCCCGCCACTGTTTCGAGGGCTTGCCGAAGTAGAGACCGCCAGTAAGCTCGCGGACCACGACGAGGTCGGTCCCCTTCACGCGCTCCGGGCGGAGCGGCGAGGCGCCGATCAGCGATTCCTGCAGCACCACGGGACGCAGATTTGCAAAGAGGCGCAGCGCCTTGCGAATCCTGAGCAAGCCTTGCTCCGGACGAACCGCGGCATTGGGGTTGTCCCACTTGGGACCGCCCACCGCGCCGAGCAGGATCGCGTCGGCATCTCGGGCCGCTTCGATCTCCTCGTCGCGCAGCGGGGTGCCGTAGGCATCGATGGCGATACCGCCGATCTTCCGTTCGTCGAAAGCGAACGCATGCCCGTTCTGCTCAGCAACAGCCTGCAACACGCGAAGCGCCTGCCCCATTACCTCCGGCCCGACCCCGTCGCCCGGGAACGTCACTATCGTCGCCTGCACTCGAACCTCCCTTTCAGGAAAACGGGCGGACCCCTCCGGGGTCCGCCCCTGCGACTGCTCCTTGCTTCGACTGACTACCGTGCAGCCGCCGTCTCGAGGCGCGGCTTGTACGCCGGTCGGTGCTGTTCGAACTCGCTGATCTTGTCCTCGTTGCGAAGGGTCAGCCCGATGTCGTCGAGCCCCTCCAGCAGCCGGTACTGGGTGAACTCGTCAAGCGGGAAGGTTGCCTCCAATCCGACCGCCGGTGCCGAGACCTTCCGGTTGCGGATGTCGATCTTGATCTCGAGAAACGGATGCTCGGCCGTCGCCTCAAGCAACTCGGCGCCGAAGTCGGGATCGACCTGCACCGGTACCAGCCCGCTCTTCGTTGCGTTGTTGCGGAAAATGTCGCCGAACTGCGGGCAGATCACCGCCTTGATGCCGTAATCCGTCAGCGCCCAGACGGCGTGCTCACGGGAGGATCCGGTACCGAAGTTCGGGCCGGCGACCATGATGCTCGCGCCCTCGAACTCGGCCCGGTTGAGCACGAAATTCTTGTCGTTCTCCCGCCAGCTCGCGAAGAGGCCCTCTCCGAACCCCGTCCGCTCCACCCGCTTGAGGTACGACGCCGGGATGATCTGGTCGGTATCGACGTCGCTCCGATCCAGCGGGACGGCGCGGCCTTCGATCGTCTCAATCGGGTTCATGCGCGATCTCCTGCCAGAATGTCGGTCGGGGTGGCGAAGGTACCGGCAATCGCGGTCGCTGCGGCGACCTGTGGCGATACCAGATGCGTCCGTCCGCCCTTGCCCTGCCGGCCCTCAAAGTTGCGATTGCTGGTCGAGGCGCAACGCTCGCCCGGCTGCAGTTGGTCGGGGTTCATGCCGAGACACATCGAGCAGCCAGCAGCGCGCCACTCGAACCCCGCATCTGTGAAGATGCGGTCAAGCCCCTCTGCCTCCGCCTGTGCCTTCACGCGCATCGAGCCGGGAACCACCATTGCCTGCACGTTGTTCGCGAGCCGCTGGCCCGCGACGATCTCCGCCGCGGCACGCAGATCCTCCATGCGCGAGTTGGTGCAGCTGCCAATGAAGACCTTGTCGACTGCGATGTCACGGATCGCGGTGCCGGGCTTCAACGCCATGTACTGCAGCGCACGTTCGGCGGCATTGCGATCGCTGGCGGATTGGTAGGAGTCGGGGTCGGGGACGCGGCTGTCGATGGGCGCGACCTGTCCCGGGTTGGTACCCCAGGAAACGTGAGGCTGGATGGTGCTGCCATCCAGCCCCACCTCGTGGTCGAACTCGGCGTCCTCGTCAGTCCGGAGCGACTGCCAGTCCTCTAGCGCCTGCTCCCAGAGCTTGCCTTTTGGCGCGTGCGGTCGGCCTTCGACGTAACGATAGGTCGTGTCGTCGGGCGCGACCATGCCGGCCTTGGCGCCCGCCTCGATCGACATGTTGCAGATCGTCATGCGGCCCTCCATCGAGAGGCTCTCGATGACTGATCCCCTATACTCCACCATCGAGCCGATGCCGCCGCCCGTGCCGATCTTGCCGATGATGGCGAGGATGACATCCTTGGCACTTGCGCCGTTCTGGAGGTCGCCATTCAGGGTGATCGCCATCGTCTTCGGCTTGCTCTGCGGCAATGTCTGCGTGGCCAGCACGTGCTCCACCTCGCTCGTGCCGATGCCGAAGGCGAGTGCACCGAAGGCACCGTGAGTCGAGGTATGGCTGTCACCGCACACGATTGTCATACCCGGCTGCGTGAGCCCCAACTCAGGACCGATCACATGCACGATCCCCTGCCCCGGGTGGCCCATCGGGTAGAGCTCGATGCCGAACTCCCGGCAGTTCTCGGTCAGCTTCTCGAGCTGCTTTCGAGAGATCGGGTCGGCGACTGGCAGGCTGATGCCGATGGTCGGCACGTTGTGGTCGGCGGTGCCGACGGTGAGGTCTGGCCGGCGCACGGCGCGGCCGGCGAGCCGGAGCCCGTCGAACGCCTGCGGCGAGGTCACCTCGTGGATGAGATGGAGATCGATGTAGAGCAGATCGGGCTCGCCCGGTGCCGAGTGCACCATGTGGCGGTCCCACAGCTTTTCAGCGAGCGTCTTGGGCATGATCACCCGGATTCCTCCATGTGACGGCTGGGTCATTCGTCGGGCGGACACGGAGTCCGCTCGTATAGAGCGTTTCCACGACGATGCCCCGCCCTTACATATTCGGCCTGCGGCCGACGATGACCGCAAGTTCGAAGGTCTTCATCAAAACGTTGACGTCGACGAAGCCAGTATCCCGCAGCCAGCCACATTGCAGATCAGCGGGAGCAAGAATGTTGGTTTCCCGGTCCTGCCGGGCGTGGAAGGCGGTGGTCGCGGCGGCCAAGTCCTGACCTGTCTCGCTCGTCGCCGCCATTCCCTCGACGATCAGACTCTCGAAAATGTCCTCGTAGACCGGCGCCACCGACGAGACGTGCTCGATGTTCACGAACAGTCCTCCCGGTGCCGTGCGCCCGAAGATCTCGGCGTAGAGATCCTGCTTCCGGTCGTCAGGCAGGTGGTGGATCGCGTAGCGCGAAACCACCAGGTCGTATGCTGGCTGGTCCGCCGGCAACTCATCCTGCCAGGCGGGATCCTGGAGATCGGCTTCGATCAGGTCGACGAGCCAGGGGCTGCCCTCGAAGCGGACGATCCTCTGCCGAAGCATCGGCATTGAGAAGTCGACGAGCGTGATGCGCTCCACCGGGAAGCACTGGGAGATCGCCGCCGCGGCCGAGCCGCCGCCCGACCCGACGTCGAGCACCGAGCGGGTCGGGACGGCGAAGGCGCCAATCGCCCGCATCGCGGCATCGAGCTGCTCGGCGGCGAGCGGGATCGCCTGCCGGGTGGCACCGAGGTAATTCGCCACGGTATCGTCTCGGCGCCAGATCACGTCACGCCGGGACGCATCGGGGACATCCGGTTCGCGCACGGCCTAGCTCCAGCGCGAGGTCGACGAGCCCATGAGCACCGTGTCGGGCTGATCTTGATCGACACGGCTGAGCGCCGACAGGTAGGCCTTGGCGCTCGCCTCGACGATGTCCGTGGCGAGGCCGTGACCGCTGTAGAGATTCTGGCCGACGCGAATACGCACATGGACCTGGCCCTGAGCGTCCTCTCCGGGGGTGACGGCCTCGACGTGGTAGTACTCCAGCTCGTTCCCGATCTGCACCGCGTTGTCGATCGCCGCGTAGAGAGCGTTGACGGGACCGTTCCCCTCGCCGTCGCCAGCGATCTCCCGGCCATCCTGTGAGAGGACCACCGACGCAGTCGCAGCACCACCGGTGCCGATCGCCGCGTTCCAGCGAACCAGTTCGTAACGGCCTTCCTCGCCCGCAACCTCGTCGGCGACCAGTGCCGAGATGTCCGCGCCGGTAACCTTCTTCTTGCGGTCGGCGAGCTCAAGGAAGCGCTCGTAGACGCCCTGCACCTGATCCCCATCGAGCACCAGCCCGAGTTCCTTGAGTGCGTTCTTGAAGCCAGCGCGTCCAGAGTGCTTGCCGAGCACCAGGCGCGTGCCTTCCCATCCGACATCCTCCGGGTTCATGATCTCGTAGGTCGTGCGCTCCTTGAGCATGCCGTCCTGGTGGATGCCCGCCTCGTGTGCGAATGCATTCGCGCCCACAATCGCCTTGTTGACTTGGACCTGCAGACCCGTCAGGCCGGAGACCAAGCGGCTTGCCGGTACCAGCCGCGTCGTCTCGACGTTGGTGTGCACGCCGCCGAACTGCTCGCCCCGTGTCTGCAGGGCCATCACGACCTCTTCGAGCGCGGTGTTACCGGCGCGTTCGCCGATGCCATTGACCGTTACCTCGACTTGCCGTGCCCCGGTCTTGACCGCTGCCAAGGTGTTGGCGGTGGCCATACCGAGGTCGTTGTGGCAGTGAACCGAGATAATCACATCGTCGATGCGATCGACATTCGACCGAAGGTGGTGCATCAGTCCGACAAACTCGTTGGGTGTTGTGTACCCGACGGTATCCGGCACGTTGATGGTCGTCGCACCGGCCTCGATGGCTGCCTGGAAGACCTGCACGAGGTAGTCCCAGTCCGAACGAGTCGCATCCTCGCAGGAGAACTCGACATCGCTCACGAAGCTCTTGGAGAAGGCCACCATCTCTCGAACCCGCTCCAGCACCTCCTGCCGGGTCATCCGCAGCTTGTGCTTCAGGTGGATGTCCGACGTGGCGATGAAGGTGTGGATGCGCGGTGCCTCTGCCTCGTGAACTGCCGCCGCAGCACGCTCGATGTCCCTCGTGTTGGCGCGCGCCAGACCGGCGATGGAGACGCCCTTCGAACGCCGCGCAATCTCGCGAACCGCCTCGAAGTCGCCCGGCGATGCGGCGGGGAATCCGGCCTCGATCACGTCGACGTTGAGAGCCACGAGGGCATCTGCCACCTCGAGCTTCTCGTCGGTCGTAAGCGTCGCGCCCGGCGACTGCTCGCCGTCGCGAAGCGTCGTGTCGAAAACGATGACACGGGACTGCTCGACACCTGCATTGCTCTCTCGATCGCTCATGATGATCCTCTCCCCAGCCGGTTGGCCCGATACTACGGATCGGCGGGAATCGCGCTGAGCCAGGCGGACACGAGGTCCGCCGCTACTGAGATGCGCTCATCGCCGCCTTGGCATCCTCGCGGGCAGCCTTGCCGCTCTTGAGCCACGGCATCATGGCGCGGAGCTGCCTGCCGACACGCTCGATCTCGTGGTCAGTGTGTTCCTGGCGCATCCGCATGAAGTTCTCGCGGCCGGCCTCGTTCTCGGCGATCCACTCCCGCGCGAACGTGCCGTCCTGAATCTTGCCGAGCAGGTTCTTCATCGCCTGCTTCGTGTCCTCGGTGATGATCTGCGGACCAGCGTAGTAGTCGCCGTACTCGGCGGTATCGGAAACCACCTCGCGCATTTGCGTGAGGCCACCCTCGTAGATGAGGTCGACGATGAGCTTCAGCTCGTGGAGCACCTCGAAATAGGCGCTCTCCGGCTGGTAGCCGGCCTCGGTCAGGGTCTCGAATCCGGCTTGGATCAGCGCCGAGACACCGCCACAGAGGACCGCCTGCTCTCCGAAGAGATCGGTCTCGGTCTCCTCCTCGAAGGAGGTTTCAAGCACGCCCGCGCTGAGCGAGCCAAGCGCCCGTGCGTAGGAGAGGGCCTGCTCCTTCGCATTGCCGCTGGCGTCCTGGTGGACGGCCACCAGAGCCGGAACGCCCATGCCCTCCTCGTACAGCTCCCGGACCCGCGTGCCCGGGGCCTTCGGCGCGATCATGGTCACATCAACGCCTTGGGGCGATTCGATTTGCTTGAAGTGGATGTTGAAGCCGTGCGCGAACATGAGGGTCTTGCTCACGTCCAGGTGCGGCTTGACCGACTCCTCGTAAACCTTCTTCTGGGTCTGGTCCGGAACGAGCATCATGATGACGTCGGCTTCCTTCGCCGCATCAGCCGCCGACTCGACCCGGACGCCATCCGCCTCCGCCTTGGCTCGGCTCTTGCTGCCCTCGTGCAGGCCGACAACAACGCTGAGACCGGAATCGCGCAGGTTGAGTGCGTGCGCGCGCCCTTGGGAGCCGTACCCGATGATCGCAATCGTCTTGTCCTGAAGCGGCGCAAGCGTCGCGTCGGTCTCGTAATAGATCGTTGCTGGCATTGAATCCTCCTCGGGCTCTCCCGGCCCTCGTTGCGTTCGTGTCCCGCAGCCTCCACGGGCCAGCGATATCGTCCGCTCATGGAAACGGGAGGTCCTTGCGGCCTCCCGTCTCCACTCGTCCTCCATCAATCGGCGGCAGTGCTTACGCCATTCGCTGTGACCTCGCCCTTGGCGCGAGTGGCGCCCGAGGTCCGCGACATGGCGATCTTGCCGCTTCGTACCATCTCACGAATGCCAAAAACGCGCATCATCGCCAGGAACGAGTCGATCTGCTGCTCGTCCCCGGTTGCCTCGATCATCAGCGTACTCGGCATGGCGTCCAGCACCCGCGCGTTATAGACCTGCACGAGCTGTAGGATTTCCGTCCGCGACTGCCCCTTGGCCGCGACCTTCACCATCACCATCTCACGGGTAACGGAGTCGAACTCAGAGAGGTCTGTGACCTTCTGCACCTCCAGCAGCTTGTACAGCTGCTTGGTCACCTGCTCAACCTCGACATCCTCGCCTCGCACGACCAAGGTCATGCGGGACATGCCTGGCTGCTCCGAGTGCCCAACCGTGATCGAGTCGATGTTGAACGAACGGCGGCGCATCAGGGACACCACCCGGTTGAGGACACCGGGCTGGTCCTCGACCAGCACAGCGAGTGTGTGGGCGTGCTTCATGGCTAGACGTCCTCCTCGTGCGGCGTCCACTGCGGGTCGTGGACCATCTCCGAGTTGCTGCCCCCCGGCGGCACCATCGGGTAGACATTCGCTTCCGGTTCGACGATGAAGTCGATCACGACCGGACCCTTGATGGACCGCGCTCGCTCGACTGCCGGCATGATCTCGTCGTCGGTCGTAACCCGGATGCCGGTGACACCGAACGACTCAGCCAGCTGGACGAAGTCGGGAGCGCTGATCCTCACTTCAGAATAGTTGTGGTTGTGGAAGAGATCCTGCCACTGCCGCACCATGCCAAGGTAGCCGTTGTTGATGATGGCAATGTTGATGTCCAGGTTCTCCTGAACCGCTGTCGCCAGTTCATTGAAGGACATCTGGAAACCACCATCGCCGACGATCGTCCAAACTTCAAGGTCCGGACGACCGATCTTGGCGCCGATCGCTGATGGAAGGCCATACCCCATGGTGCCCAGACCGCCAGAGGTGATCCAGCGTTTTCCGTGCTTGATCCCGAGCTGCTGCGCGGCCCACATCTGGTGCTGGCCGACGTCGGTGGTGACGATCGCGTCGTGGTCGGTCGCCTCGGCGATCGCCTTGACGATCGAGTACGGCTCCGGCCACTCGGGACGATCCTCCAACGCCGCCTCAAGCACCCGGTTGCGCTGGCCGTCGATCCACGACATCCAGGCGCTGTAGTCCTGCGCCTCGCCCGCCTCCTCGATCAGCATGAGAAGCGATTCCTTGGCGTCCCCGACCACGGGGACGTCCGTCGGCACGTTCTTGCCAATCTCGGCAGGATCGACATCGACGTGGACGATCCGCGCATTGGTGCAAAACCCGTTGAGCCGGCCGGTGGCCCTGTCATCGAAGCGGGCACCGATGTTGATGAGCAGGTCGCACTCCTCAAGGGCACGATTGACATGTCGGTGGCCATGCATGCCCATCATGCCGAGCGAGAGCGGGTGCATCTCCGACATGGCACCGAGCCCGAGCAGCGTGTAGATCACCGGAACGCCCGTCTTCTCGGCGAACTGCTGAAGCTCCGCCTCGGCACCGCTCAGAATGATGCCGTGACCAGCCATGATCAGCGGCTTCTTCGCCCTGGCCATCTCCTCGATCGCGAGGCGAACCTGCCGGACGTGCGGCTTGGTTGTCGGCTGGTAGCTCTTGCGGCCCACCTGAGCCGGCGGCTTGTACTCGGCCTTTGTGACGAAGACGTTCTTGGGAATATCGACCAGCACCGGGCCAGGCCGACCGCTCCGGGCGAGGTAGAACGCCTCCTTGATCGTCGGGGCAATATCCTCCGGCCGCTGGACCAGATAGTTGTGCTTGGTGACCGGCAGCGAGACGCCGGTGATGTCAACCTCCTGGAAGCCATCGCGACCGATGAGCTGCTGGCCGACCTGCCCGGTGATTGCCACCATCGGAACGGAGTCAAGATTGGCATTGGCGAGCGCGGTCACCAGATTGGTCGCGCCCGGCCCGGAAGTGGCGATGCACACCCCGACCTCGCCCGTTGCACGGGCATACGCATCGGCGGCCAAACCGGCCCACTGCTCAAAGCGAACCAAGACGTGTCTCAAGGAAGACGACGGCAGTGCGTCGTAGAGCGGAATCACCGCACCGCCGGGGTAGCCGAAAACTTTCGAGACTCCTTCAGCCTCGATGCTGCGGCAGGTGATCTCCGCACCGCTGAGTACCTCGGGGGCGCGTGCCACGGAGGATTCGTCGGTAGACTCGGTCGACTCGGGCGGGCGTTGAGTTGCGACCATAGTTTGCTCCATTTCCCGATGGGTCGGCCGGGGCTGACCGATCCATCCTTACACGATGCGTGAATCTAGCTCCGGCGACCACTCTCCGTCACCTAGACCGATGGATCGGGATCGGTGACACCAACGCCAATCTGCGTCTTGCCTCCCGTTCATCCGCCGCTGGATTGTGGGAGACGTTGGGCTGCATCCTTCACGCCGTTGGTCAGGAGCAACAAAAATGCCTCCCACTCAAGGGGGAGGCCAGTCGTCGGTTTCTTTCGATTTCGCCTGCCGGCGTTACTGTCTCCCCGCACACCAAATACTCCCTACGATCGGGAGCGAAATAAGTACCAGTACCTTGTCGGCGATCTGGCAAGGAGCCACGAGAGATGTCCTTCAGGTTGATTGACACAGTCTTCGACAGGCGCAGGCCATCGCCTGCTTGGTCCTATCGTACGCGGGACCTGAGATGATTGTCAACCGCTTCACACTCTCCGGATTACAGTTCGTCGTCATCCAGCAGCATTTCCCGAATCACAATTCTTCCATGAGGTCGTCGTCATCCAGAGAGATCGGCAAGTGTCCATTCTGCTGTGGGCAGACATGCCCTTCCGGATTCATGGGCTGGCCACACATGGGGCAAAGTGGCCGACCAGCAGCGACGATCACCGCCGCATCGGCGCTCAACTCCGCTGACTGCCGCAGGTTGAGCCGCAGCACGAGCGTCGCCTGCGCGTCCTCGTCCTCCTGCTGGAGATCGTACGCGTTGATCACAACCCGCTCGCTCGTGGGATCGTAGCCGAGCTCGATGCGACCGGCGCGGAACTGGTGCAGCGTATTCTGGTCGAACTCGACCGCAGCATTGCTCTCGATCACCGGGATCTCGCTGTGCGGCACCTGCTCCAGCAGTTGCTCGACCGCCATGCCCAGCGCCTGCATCTGCTGCTTCTCCATCCAGACAATGTGCGTTTCACCGTTGATCACCGCCATCAGCCGGAAGCGCCGCTGGCCCGGCTCACCTAGCGCCTCGACTCGCAGTCGCTGGACGTCCCGATCAGAGGGCATGCCGGAGGAGAAAAGTTCGTCAGCCATACAAATCCATCTACCTGCACGAAACCGGGCAACACAAGTAACCGGATGCCGGCCCGGTTAGGGGCTAGAATAGCACGCAGGCGTTACGCATCCGCCGCTGGTGGTGAATGCGTAACGCCTGCTCCTGGCCGCCCGCGACACCCGATGCAGACTGGACGCCCATGGTCACGCTTCGTCCCATCTACATACAGGTCAAACCGGGCGACACCGCCCGTGATCGCTGGCGCGACTTCGATCTGATCCTCTTCGTCACCATGCTGGTGTTGATGGGGTTCGGTATCATGGCGATCTGGTCGGCGGTCGGCTTGCCGCCCCTGACCACCCTCAACAACGGCACCTTCCAGGCGCTCCTCGGCGCCGTAGGTATCGTGATCCTCCTGATCACCGCCTCTATCGATTACCGCTTCCTGAACACCTTGGCCTGGCCGCTCTACTGCATCGGTGTGCTCGCGTTGATCGCCGTGCAGACATTCGGTGTCGAGCTGGGCGGCGCAAGGAACTGGTTCGACTTCGGCTTCTTCCTGCTGCAGCCGGCAGAATTCGTGCGCATCACGACACTCATCGCCCTCGCCTCGTTCGTCGCATCTCGCGAGGACGAGTTGCGCTCGTTCATCAACTTTCTGACCTCCGGGATGATCGTCGCTCTGCCGGCAGGACTCGTGCTGATCGGCCCGGACCTCGGCATGACGATGGTGTATGTGGCCATATGGGCTAGCGCTCTTCTGGTGATGCGCACTCGGACGCTCTATATCCTGCTGGTGCTCGTCAGCCTGCCTCTGCTCGGCTGGATCGCTTGGCAGTTCATTCTCGAGGACTATCAGAAAACCCGTTTCCAGGTCTCGTTCACGCCGGAGGTCGCGCCACTCGCGGAGGGATTCCAGATCCTGCAGGCGAGGATCAGCATCGGTGCCGGTGGACTCTGGGGCGAGGGACTGGCCGGCGGAACGCAGAGCCAGCTCAACCTGCTCAGCGTCCGCGACTCGGACTTTATCTTCGCGCACGCGAGCGGGATGTTCGGGTTCGTCGGTATGTTCGGGCTCTTCCTCGCGCTCGTGATCTTCCTGTGGCGTTGCCTGAAGGTGGCCGAGATCGCGCGCGACCAGTTCGGCCAGGTGCTGTCCGTGGGTATCACCGGGGTGCTGTTCTTCCAGGCATTCCTCAACATCGGAATGAATGTCGGCGTTATGCCAGTGACGGGCATCACCTTGCCGTTCGTCAGCTATGGCCTCTCTTCGCTCTGGTCAAACCTGATTCTCGTCGGCATCCTCCAGAGCATCCGGATGCATCACCGCAAGCTCGCCTTCATCCGTCTATAGGAGACATGGGGCATCACGTGTACTTTGGGGATCGATGCCTCGCTGCGCTCAGCACAGCTGCGCTTGTGTCAGCCGGGCGTCACCCCGCCGCAGGGGCGATCAGGTCAACGCTAGGCCGGCCCCTACCGGTCGGATTGCTCCCGCACAGATCGAATGACCTCATACGCGTCGCCGCTCGACATGCCTGTGATGCGCGCCAACGCACGCGCCGCCTTGCTCGGCTGCGTTCCATCCGCCAGCAGCCGCGCGGCAATCTCGGCAGTGTCATCGGTACCGCCCGCCGCCTCGACCGCCGGAGCGGCCTCCACGACGATGCAGATCTCCCCCCGGACCTCCGCCGAACGGTAATGCTCGGCCAGCTCCGAGAGTCTCCCGGCCCGAATCTCCTCGTGAATCTTCGTCAGCTCCCGCGCGACCACCGCCTGTACATCGCCGAACGTCGTACGAAGGTCGTCGAGCGTCTGTATCAGCCGGTTCGGGCTCTCGAACAGCACCAGCGGCACGTCGACGATGGCCGCCCGCTGCATCGCCCGCCGGCGCTCGTCGCCTGAACGGGGCAAGAACCCGCCAAACAGGAAGGCCCCCTCGACCAACCCACTAGCGCTGACGGCCGCCACAAGCGACGAGGGTCCGGGGATCGGCACCACGCGGTGCCCCGCTTTGCGGACCGCGCAAACCAACACCGCGCCGGGATCCGAGACCGCTGGCGTGCCGGCATCGGAGACGAGGGCGACATCGCCTGCGACGAGCGCCTCCAGCAGCCGCTGGACCCGCTCGCGCTCGTTGTGCCTGTGATAGCTGAACACGGGGGTGGCGATCTCGTAGCGCCTCAGGAGCCGCGCGGTGTGCCGCGTATCCTCCGCCGCGATCAGCGAGACCTCCGCGAGCGTTCGCACAGCCCGGGGCGAGATATCATCAAGGTTGCCAACCGGCGTGGCGACGACGTACAGCGTTCCCATCTACTCCTCCATTGAGCCACAGTGTCCGTACGGGTATACTGAGGTAGCATGATCCACACCTTCCGGCCCCACTGCAGACATCCGGAACACATCCCGAGGCCTACGCAACCATGACCGACTCCCTGTTCGACGTCGAAGCAACCCAGCCCTCGAAGCCATCGACCGCAGCCGCTGACCCGGATGTGGTGCCTGCGACAGGCCGGCAGTCGCTCTCGCTCTACCGCAAGTATCGGCCACAGTCGTTCGCCTCGGACGAGCTTTTCGGGCAGGACCACGTCGTCAACACGTTGCGCAACGCCATCCGCCTCGATCGCATCGCCCATGCCTATCTCTTCTGCGGGCCGCGCGGCACGGGCAAAACGACAACCGCCCGGATCCTCGCCAAGGCTGTCAGCTGTCTGGACCCCGATCCGACCAACCGGCCCTGCAACCGGTGCGAGGCCTGCCTTGCCATCAATGCAAATGCCACCACCGACGTGATCGAGATCGACGCCGCCAGCAACCGTGGTATCGACGATATCCGCGAGCTGCGCGAGCGGGTCAAGTACGCACCGACAAGCCTCAGGACCAAGTTCTATATCATCGACGAGGCCCATCAGATCACCGGTGCGGCCGCCAACGCCTTCCTCAAGACGCTGGAGGAGCCGCCCGCGCACACCCGCTTCGTCCTCGCCACAACCGACCCCGAGGAGTTGCTCCAAACCATTGTGTCCCGGTGCCAGCGCTTCGATTTCCGCCGCATCAGCATCGACGCAATGTCGGCACGGCTACGGCAAGTGGCCGAGCTGGAAGGCATCGAGATCGACGAGGATGGCATCGCGACGATCGCCCGCCACGCTACGGGCAGCCTGCGGGATGCACTCGGCCTCCTCGACCAAGTCTCCGTCTACTCGGAGGCCACCGATGACGAGAGCCCTCGAGTGACCGTTGAGCTCGTGCGGGCAGTGCTCGGGGTGAGCCGCAACGATCGGGTCGAAGGACTTGTGCGTGCCGTCGCCGACCGCGACCCCGGCGCGGGATTGCGCATCATCAATGATGCCGTCGAGGCCGGTGAGGATATCCGGCAACTCGGACGACAGCTGATCGGCTACCTCCGCGTGCTGATGCTGGAACGCGCCTCCGGCAGCCCAGACGCTGACGAGATAGCGGGGGTGTTGGCGCACCGGTTCGATCTGAACGATCTCGCGCGGGTCGCCACGATCTTCGCCGAGATCGACTACAAGGCCCGGCATGCGGCGATCGTCCAGCTGCCGCTGGAGCTGGCGCTCGTCGAGGCCTGCTCGGCACCGCAGCAAGTCTCAGTCGCGACTCCCACAGGCGACATACCGGAGCAGCAGTCAGCGCCGGTGCCCCGACAGCGCTCCCGACCATCGCTCAAGGATCGGGTTCGCGGCGCGAGCATGCCTCGCGATGCAGCGCCGCAGCGCTCCGCCGCGCCAGAGGTGCCACAGCAGGAAGCGCCCGAGACATCCTCAGCCACTCCCCAGCAACAGACAGAGCCATCGCGCCGCCAGATCTCCGAGGCGGAACCCGCGGAGACCGGCTTCGAGCCGCCTGCCGAAGCGACGGCCTCTTTGCCGCCCGGAGACCTCGAGCTGGTCGTCGAGCGGTGGGACAACATCCGCATGGACATCAAGGCTCTCAACCGGCGCACCGACGCCCTGCTGCAGCAAGCCGATCCGCTACACATCGAAGGGTCGCAGCTCACCCTCGTTGCGGCCTATCCATTCCACCAGAAGCGGCTGAACGAGGATGACACCCGACGGATCATCGAGGAGGTGATCGAGCGACGGGTCGGCAAGAAGCTGACGGTTCTCTGCGTGTCGCGTGACGAGGCACAGTCCCTGCGACCCAGAGCATCGGCCGCCGCGCCGGTCCGGGACCCCACTTTACAAGGTGTGCAGAGCAAGACTCCCCGTGAGCGCACCGAGGCAATGGGTAGTGAGACCCCACCCTCGCCTGACGCTGACAGCGAGCCTGAGCCGGCAGCGCAGACCGTGCGACCGCCCGATCCACTCAACGAGGAGGTGGTTGACGCCGTCGCGTCGACGCCCTCGGCTGTCAGTTCACTCGACATCGATGAGGAGCGAATCAAGGCGGCGATGAACATCTTCGATGCGGTGATCATCGACGAGGAGTGACGCTCGAGTCAGATGCCGCCAGGGGTCGATATCGTTATCCCGTGGGTGGACGCTGTAGTGGACGCCCTCTGCGATCCTTCCTGCACCGTCACTCCACTGGAGTTGCACCCTCTGCCGGCACCGCTACCGGAGTGGCAAATGAAGCCACGGCTGTGATGGGTACCGGCGTGGCTGCCGGAGCCCCCGGCATCGGAGCAGCGACCGGCGTCGCCATCGTCGCCATGCGAATCTCGGCGAGTGTCCGGATCCTCCTACTCCCATCAATCCACCGCACGACCAACGTCTGCGCTTTGCCCTCTGCCTCGACCACGCCTGCCCACGCGAGCCCGTCAGCCACCCACCAGAACCCCGTCACCGTCACGTTCGGTTTGACCGGCACGCGGTAGACTTGCGGCTGTACCAGCGAGCGGACGTAGAGCCCACCGAAATCCGAGCCTTCCGGCGTGCGGATATCGATTGCATAGGCCAAGGCCTTGCCGTCGGGCGCGATGCTGAATTGGCGGATCGACCCAGTCGGCCCTACTTGCCCACCGGTCGCGATCACCTCGGTCGTGTTGGACGCCTGGTTCCAGCCTACGACCTGCCCATTGCGCACGCCATCATCGGGCGGGTTGCCTTGAAGAAAGAGCACGCCGTCACCGTAAGGGTTCCAGGCGAAGCTCTCGACCGACGCAGGCTCTCCCGAAACCAGACCGACCGGCGCGATCACGTCCACGGAAGCAGGATCTATCGATAGGTCGATCAATGCGAGGCTGCCGTAGCCATCGTCGTCGCGGAAGAGCACCCCGATCTGATCGCCTCGAGGCGACCATTCCGCCTGAATCAGCCCGGAGAGCGACGATCGCGTTTGAATCTGCTCAACGGTACCGTCCAGACGGATGTCGATCAGTTGACCGGAGACATCTGCCAGCAGCAGCCGCCCTCCCTGTGGCGACCAACTCAACGCGACAGCCTCGTCCTCGCTGAGCGCCTGATCTGCTGGAGTAGCAGGCGGAGACGAGATGAGCACTGTATCGATGCGCTGCAGGAGCGTACCATCGGATGCGTAGATCTTCACGTCATAGGCAAGCCCCGTGGCGGACGGAACGACGACAGCGACCTGGTTGCCGCTCGGCGATGCCGCGAACGCCGCAACGGGCCCGTCAGTAAGGCGGTTGACGCCGTCCGTGGTGATTGCCCGGGAACTTCCGGCAATTTCGGCGTATACGACAGACGGCGCGCCGCGGCGATCGACCAGGGTCTCGGGTGACGCCAGCGGGTGTGCAGGCGCTCGGGGCGTCCCGGTCAGTACATCGGGCACTTCTGCGGCCGGCGTCGGCTCTGATGTGCGTGGGTCCGACGCAAACTGCCGATCGTCGGTATTATCCGTACAGGCGCTTGCCGCCAGCAGCACGACAATCCCGACCAGCACTGCTCGTGACCACTTCGACAGTTTCCAGGATCGGTCGACGAGTTCACGTCGCCGTGCGCGCCGCTGGTTGGCATGTAGCCTCGACATCAGTAGCGGTCCATAGGGTGTGCAATTCTAGGATGAATGGTCGACAGCCCGTATGCAGGCGTCCAGCAAGGAGAACGCGTCCCTGTGGATGACCTCTTTGAACAGCAGACTGTGCCCGAATATAACACGCGTGCCGTCGAAACCATGACCGGTGTTCCAGCCGATACCTTTCGGGCATGGGAGCGGCGTCACGGGCTTCCTTCGCCCGCGCGCACGCCAGGAAACCACCGCCTTTACTCTGAGCGGGACATCGCGATCATTTCCTGGCTCAAGCAGATGACCGAGCAGGGAATCTCCATCAGTCGCGCGGTCTCCATGGCCCGCCGTCGGCTCCGGTCGGCGAGCAACGCACCACCCACGGAATCTCACGATTTCTCAACTGCCCCACCCTCCAACGACAACGGCTTGCACACGCTCCAGCAGTTGCTGCTTGGTGCCTTCTTCGAGTTCGACGCCCAACGCGCCAACCAGATCGTTGAAGAGGCACTGGCAATCTATGACGTCGAGACGGTCACCCTCGACGTCATGCAGCCCGCTCTCGTCGAGCTCGGTACAATGTGGGAGCGCGGTGAGGCCTGCATGGCGGTCGAGCACTTCGCGACCTCGTTCTGCATGCGCAAGCTCTCCGGCCTCTTCAATGCATCAGAGCCGGAGCGCGGCAGCCCTACGGTCATCATGAGCGGCGTCGCCGGCGAGATGCACGAGCTGGGCTTGCTCGTCGCAGCGCTTGTTTTCTCCCGCTGTGGCTGCCGCGTGATCTACCTCGGGGCCAACCTGCCGGGTACCGAGCTGGTCGAGGCGGTTCGCAACGTTGGACCGAATGCTGTGGTGCTCTCCACACCGACACCGCCTTCGGTCGAGACGCTCCGGGATACCGTCACCTGCCTGCGCGCGATCGAAACATCCGGCACCGAGCCCCTGATCGGCTACGGCGGGGCGGTGTTTGAGGACCAGCCGGAGCTTCGGGATACGGTGGATGCGCTATATCTCGGGAAGGACGCGAGGCGGGCACACGAGCGGCTCGAGCAGGCGCTTCGCACCCGGTACCAGGAAGTGGCGTATAGCAGGGCGTGACCCCGACCGCAGGGCTCGAACCGTTTCTCCGTAAGCCGCCTGCTGCATGGGGCCGGGTCAAAGCGCCGGCTTGCCCGACGCTTGATGCCTTGCACCTCCACCGCCACTTGCCTGGCAAGGAACGACCTGTTCCGAAGGGCGTGGTACCGTCGTTCCAAGAACATCGGCGTGCCACGAATCGCCAATCCTGCCTCCAAACAGACTGAACATCGGCGGATCAGTCGGCTACCTGTTCCAACCAATGACCTTCTTGCCATCCTTTCCCAGGCACGAGGGCAGAATCTGCAGCGGAGCCGAGACCCGTCCCGTGAGCGCCCACCACCCGAGCATCAGAATGCCGGGCCCGAAGGCGCTGGCGATAGCTTGGGAGGTCGCAGCGTGAGCTCTTCCTGAACACGACTTGGAGAAGCGCGCTTCATGGATCTCCTCGGACGCACCCCAAACCTGAACGAGACAATCGATAATGTCGGCAACACTGACGCCTCGGCGATTGCTGGCGCATGCAAAGCTGCGCGTTCGTCAATTCCGTGGGCGGTGGCCTCATCTACCGCCCGTTGATCCAGCAGGAGAAAGCAAGGTGACCGACCAGCGGACCGGTAAGGACCTCGGCAAGCTTTCAACCGAGCAGCGGAACCCTAACACGGAAGATATCGATGCCCTGCCCACCATCGATCTCGTCCGCCGACTCAACGCGGAGGACGCAACCGTCGCCGCGGCCGTCGAGCGGACGCTCCCGGCGATCGCCG
>DASYWL010000351.1:0-20501 GCA_035936055.1 Thermomicrobiales bacterium | reverse complement strand
CTCAAATATCGCGGTCACGATGGACGTCTATTCCCACGTCGTGGGGGACTCCATGCGGGACGCGCTGACATTGATCGAGGACGCGCTGGAGGCCGAGAAATGACCACTCCTCGTACTTTGGCTGTCATGTTGGCTGTCACTGCCAACAGAAACCCCCAGCCGCTTGAGCCGAGGTTCCCCATCTTCCCTGTCGTTCCGGGATTCTTTGTGTCACTAGGGCGCAGGGGTTCGAACTCCAACTACCTGAAGTGGTGCCATGCTAGTCGGCGAGGCGCCTACTGCGCCGAGGGCGTCGAAGCATCCCCTGCCCTTGCCACACGCCAAGGACAGTGTTGTTCGTTGCTGTGGTGAAAGCAACTCATGATGGTGGTGTCGTTCATGAAGAACGGACCGGCCGGCATATGCGCCGGCCGGGGGATACTTCGACTTCGGCCCTCCGCTCAGGATGACTCTCTGCCGGTCTCTGGGAAACGCCGACCGGTGCCCCGTCACGGACCCGCGCAACAACACAGGGTTACCGGACCTGTGGCAGGACCTCGGCGGCGAGCAGCTCAAGGCCCGAGATGTCGTCCATGTCCAGCCATTGCAGCATCACGCCGTCGATGCCCGCCTCGGCGAACGTCCCGAGAATCTCCACCACCTCGCTCGGTGTGCCAATAACCAGACCGCGCGCCAGCATGGCTTCCTTGTCGGCACCATCCAGCTTCTGGTTGACCTCGGTGTCGTCCCGGCCGATCACGCCGCGGCGCATCACCGTCCGCTTCACGTCCTCTGGCTTGCGACCCTGCTCCTCCAGCAGTTCGTTCAGGCGTTGCGTTCGCTCACGGTAGTCGTCCATCGGCATCGAGGTCGCGTTCCACTCGTCAGCGTACTTCGCCACGAGCGGCAGCGTGCGCTTCGGCCCGTTCCCGCCAATGAGGATCGGCGGCCCATTCTCGCGGGGCGACCGGGGCGCGATCTGGGCGTTCCGCAGCTGGTAATAGTCCCCCTCGAAGGTCACCGGGCCGTTCTCCCGCAGCAGCCTACAGATGACCTGCAGCCCTTCCTCAAAGCGGGCGAAGCGCTGAGGGACATCGAGCAACTCGTAGCCGAACGCCTCGTGCTCGCGCGCGTTCCAGCCGGCACCGAGCCCGAGTCGCAGCCGCCCGCCGGCGAGGGCATCGACACCGCTGGCCTGCCAGGCCGTGATGACCGGGTCGCGGAACGAGACGGGCGAGACCAGTGGGCTGAACTGGATTCGGCTCGTGTTGGCGGCGAGCCACGCGAACGAGACCCATAGCTCAAGGGCGTCCTGATAGTTGCCCTGGGGCTCGACGAAGTGGTCGGAGCGATAGATGCCATCGAAGCCGAGGTCCTCGGCGGCGTGGACGAGTCGCTGCCAGCGAGGCCATGACAGCCCCTGCTGACCTTCGATCATGATTGAGACTTCCATGTGAATCCAGTTCTCCTCGATGATGCCACTTGGGTCGGGCTGTCCACCTGTGTCAAGCGTACGATGCCCCGGCAACCTCGCACCATTCCCCTGTATCAGGTTGGGCAGGCGATACACTGTCAGCAGCGAAGATGTGGTCAGCAACGATGCAGGATGGAGATCACCGGAATGGCTCAGGACACCGAGATGCGGACCGTTCGCGATTCGATGGGTGAGATGCAGGTGCCGAAGGACGCGATGTACGGCGCGACCACGGCCCGGGCGGTCGAGAACTTTCCGATCAGTAACCTGCGCTTCTCACGCTCCTTTCTCCGGGCGCTGGGGTTGACCAAGCACGCCTGTGCCAGCGTCAATGTCGATCTCGGCATGCTCGACTCGAAGCTGGCAGAGGCGATCGGGCAGGCGGCGACGGAGGTTGCCGAGGGCAAGTGGGATGCCGAGTTCCCGATCGACATCTTCCAGACCGGCTCCGGCACGTCGACCAACATGAACGCCAACGAGGTGATCGCGACCCGTGCGGCCCAGCTCGATTACGGTGATGTGACGCCGCACCCGAACGATCACGTCAACATGGGACAGTCGAGCAACGACGTGATCCCGACCGCGATCCATGTCGCCGCCTACATGAAAATCGCGGAGAAGTTGCTGCCAGCGATGGAGCACCTGCAGCAGACCTTCGAGCGGCGGGCCGACGAGCTGCACGACGTGGTCAAGACCGGCCGCACGCACCTGATGGACGCCACCCCGGTTCGGATGGGCGACGAGATTGGCGGGTGGGCGGCGCAGGTCGAGCTCGCGCGCGAGCGGATCGAGGCATCGCTGCCGCGGCTGGCCGAGCTGGCGCAGGGCGGCACCGCGACCGGGAGCGGGATCAACGCGCATGTCGAGTTCGGCGGTCGGGTCGCGAAGAAGCTCGAGGAGTTCACCGGGCATCCGTTCCGCGAGACGCGCAACCATTTCGCCGCGCAGGCCGCGCAGGATACGGCCGTCGAGGTGAGCGGGCAGCTTAAGGCCTACGCCGCCGGTCTGATGAAGATCGCGAACGACCTGCGATGGATGAACAGCGGCCCGCAGGCAGGGCTCGCGGAGATCGTGCTGCCAGCGCTGCAGCCGGGATCGTCGATCATGCCGGGGAAGATCAACCCGGTGATCGCCGAGGCGACGATGATGGTCTGTGCGCAGGTGATGGGCAACGACACCGCGATCACGGTCGGCGCGCAGATGGGCAACTTCGAGCTCAACGTGATGCTGCCGGTGATCGCACACAACCAGCTGGAGTCGATCGAGCTGCTGGCGAGCGTCTCAAACGTGCTGGCGGACAAGGCGGTGGCCGGCTTCACGGTCAACCGGGAGTGGATCGCCGAGCTGGTCGAGAAGAATCCGGTCATGGTGACGGCGCTCAACCCGGTCATCGGGTACGAGCGGGGCGCGAAGATCGCCAAGCAGGCGTACGCGGACGGCCGGCGGGTGATCGATGTTGCGGTGGAGATGACGGAGCTTGCAGAGGAGGACCTTGCACGCATTCTCGACCCGGCAAGCCTCGCCGGGCCCGGTATCAAGGAGTAGAGACGTCAGCAAGGCGTGATGCCGCCCTCCTGCACGACTGCGGCGCTGACGCGCTTCATCGGGTGCTCACGCATGTGGGGATTCCTGGAAGTGGGGGAGGACGGGAATGCCTTCCTGCTTTGCGACAGGGGACTCGAGGATCGGCAGCCACACTGTCACGTGCGTGCCCTTGCCCTCCTCCGACTCAACGTCGATCCAGCCGTTGTGGCCCCGCACGATCGCCAGCGCGATCGCCAAGCCGAGACCACTGCCACCGGCCAGGCGCGAGCGCGATCCCTCAATGCGGTAGAAGCGCTCGAACAGGTGCGACAGGTGTTCGGCTGGGATGCCCTCGCCGCTGTCGACAACCTGAATGCGCGCGCTCGTCTGCTGGCCGTCGTCGGGTTCGGCCGCATCGATCACCAGATCGATCGTTCCGCGCGGCGGCGTGTGCCGGATGGCATTGTCCAGCAGGATGATCATCACCTGCACCAGCCGGTCGCCGTCGCCGTAGATCAGCAGCGGCTGGCGGATCGTGAGATGGAGGCGCTGGCCGGTCGCGACTGCCTCCGCCGTGCGGAGTGCCTCCCGCGCCACGACCTCGAGCGAGACCGGCTCCGGATGGATCATGTGCCCGAGTCCCTCGGCGTCGGTGCGGGCGAGCAGGAGCAGGTCGTCGATCAGCCGGGCCATGCGAGCGCTCTCGCGCTTCATGTCGCCGAGTGATTCCTTGAGCATCTCCGGGTCGATATCGTTGCCACTGCGTGCACGGCGCTCCAGCACGTCGACGTTGCCGCGGATCGCCGTCAGCGGCGTGCGCAATTCGTGGGAGGCATCCGCGACGAAGCGACGCTGGCCCCGGAAGGCACGCTCGATGCGGTCGAGCATGGCGTTGAAGGTGATCGCGAGGCGGGCCAGCTCGTCGCCGGTGTCGTTGACCTCAAGGCGGGTCGAGAGCGACTCCTGGGCATCACCCTGCCGTGCGATCTCGTCGGCCGTTGAGGTGATGCGATTGACTGGCGCGAGAGCGCGCCCTGCAAGAAGCCAGCCGCCCCAGGTTGCCAGCAGCACACCGCCAGCGCTTACGGCGCGCAAGAGCTGGTTGAACAACTGCAGGATCTTCTCCTGCCGCTGAAGGGACTCGCCGATCAGAACGATGCCAACCGGGGGAGCATCCAGCTCGTCGCCATCAGCTGACTGGACGTATACATGGCGTACTAGGACGCGAATCTGCTGCTCGTCGATTTCACCTGTTTGCAAGGCACCATCGGGAGTATCGCCTGTCAAGTGAATGGAATTCAGCAGACCTTCGGGAGCGTTACCCTCCTCGTTGATGTCATAGTTCACCAAATCGATGGCTATGACGAACAGCCCCGAAGACAGCATCGAGTCGAGATCATCATTCGTGTTGTTTTGTATCTGTTGAACCCAGTCGTTGCTGCCCTGTACAACGTACCGTCGAGTTGTGTCCTCGCTCAGCCCGAGCAGATCGCCCACGAACTCGCTGGCATTCCAGAGCCGCTGGTCGACCTCGTCCTCCAACGCACGGGCCATAAACGTCGACAGCAGCAGGCCAAGCAGCGCGATGATGATGATCAACGCGAGGGTGTACCACGCGGTCAGCCGGAAGCGGATGGACCGGAAGAAGTCGATGCGGGGGAGCCGGCGGCTGGTCGCGGTGTCCGACCGTGCACGTTCCATCTTCGTGCCGGGATAGCTGCCAGCCCGGATTCTCATCGCTGCCTCAGGACATACCCCACACCGCGCACCGTTTGGATCAGGCGGTCCTCGCCTTCGGCCTCCAGCGCGCGTCGCAGATTGCCGACGACCACCTCGAGGACATTGGACTCGCCGTAGAAGTCCTCGCCCCAGACTCGCTCCATGAGCTGGGTGCGCGTGAGCACGCGGTTCGGGTTGCGCAGGAAGTAGACGAGCAGGTCGAACTCGCGGGGGGTGAGCTCAATTTCGCGGCAATTGCGCCGGACGGTGCGACTGTCGAGATCGACGGTGAGATCGGCGAAGGTGAGCTCTTCCCCAGCGGTTTCCTGCTGGGTTGCCTGTGATCGGCGGAGGAGCGCGCGCACGCGGGCGACCAATTCATCGAAATCGAAGGGCTTGACGAGGTAGTCGTCCCCGCCGGCTTCGAGGCCGGCGACGCGATCCGTCACCGAGTCGCGCGCGGTGAGCATGAGGATCGGCAGGCGTGCGTCGCCCTGTTCCTCGGCGGCTCGGACGCGCCGTGTGAGCTCCAAGCCGTCAACGCCGGGCAACATCAGGTCGAGAATCAGGAGGTCCGGCGGGTTCTCGCGCAGCACCTCGAGCGCCTCATGTCCATCGGTGACGACGGAGACGTCGAACCCTTCGAAAATCAGACCTCGGCGCACGAAGCCGGAGATGGACGGCTCGTCTTCGACGAGGAGAATGCGCGTATCCGGCATGGATGGTCCTGCAGCATCAGGTCGGCCGGCGAGCGTCGTATCAGCGGGATTCCGGGAGAGGGCCGGAGCGACGAGGCTGAGTCTCGCGCCACCCGTCACCCGGCGGAGCGTCCGGACCATGAGCAGGAGCCATCTGATACCGGGTACCCGTGATACGTCTCGCGTTGGCTTCATGGTACTGCAGCATCCACTCCGTGGTCATAAACGATAATCGGCAGCCTCCGCGAACGAAGACTGCCGATCATCAAGGGTGAGGGAGGAGAGAAGGAGAGCGACCGGAGGATCGGTAACATCCGCGTCACTACGCTCCGTCGCTTCCCTCGATATTCAGAATCGGGCCAGAACCTGAACCGGAATTGAACCGTGCCTGAAGAATGTCTGAAAAAACCGGCACGTCTCCTCACCTGCAGACGAGCGGGCGCGTTCGGCCGGCGCGTATACTGGCGGCATGATGACCGACAACGACACCGTCAATCGACCCGACTGGACCGCCGCGGCGCGGAGGCTGCTCGGTGACGACCTGATCGTACGGTCCGATGCCGATCGTACCGTTGCCATCGGCGACACCACGGCCCGAGTCCGCCTCTGGCCGCCCGACGCGACGATCGAGCACGTCCGGACGGTCCGCGCCCTGCACGATCGGGTTCCGGATCGCGCTGGTGTGCCAGCGCCGGTGGGCAATGTGGATGTCGCTGTGCTCGTCGGTGGTCGCGTCTTTGATGCATGCACGGTCCTCGAGGGACTGCCGCTCAACCGGCACGGCATGTTCACTGTGGAAGGGTACGGGGCGGTCGCGATTCCGCTCCACGAGACCGCCGACCACGGTGACATACTCGCCCAGGCCGCCCGGCTCCTCGGCATGGTGCATCAGGCCTCGCGTGATCACATCGACCAGGAACGAACCGGCGCGTTTTCTGCGCGTGACCTACACACCGCCACCAGACTCTCCTGGCAGGAGGCGCGAAAGTCTCTTGGACGGCAGGCTGAGGCTCTCGTCGAGGTGCGCCGGTGGCTCCGATGTGGCAATCGTGTCATCCCGATTGCCGACGATCGCCTTCGGGCGGCTGGCGACGACGCGACCGGCACGCCGGTGCTCATCCACGGCGACATCTGGCCTGCGCGGCTGATGGTGGATGAACCTTCGCGGCCACGGACACTCCACGGTATCGATGGCTGGACGATGGCAGCCGCCGGGTCGCCGGTGATCGACGTCGCCGCGCTCTGTGCGCGCATCACCGGCTGGTCGGCGGCCAATGTCGAGGCGGTGCTCGGCGCCTACAGCGAGCATGCTGATCTCTCCCCGGGAGCGCGCCGGCTGGTGCCGGTGGTCGCGGCGGTCGATCTGCTGAATCAACTCGGCCGGCTGCTGGAGATCGCGTTCCTCGACGACTGGGTGGCGGACGACCCCGCCCAGCCCTTCGTCCGGGGTGGGATCGCAGTGCTGCTGCGCTCGCTGGAGCACCTGACCGATGTGTTGGCACCACCGGAACCGGGTGGGCGGGGGCCTGGTGGGCCTAGAAGAGGAGGCCCACCGCGGACGCCACCAGGGCGTACCCGAGCATCAGGGCGATCACCACGACCGTCAGGAAGACGACCGCGCGAAGCAGGCTGAGCGTCGCCGAGCGGTCGGCGACGCGCACCTCTGCCCTTTCGAAATCGGTCATCTCTCGTCGAAACCGCTGTCCGTGCAGATCCTGGCCACCGAGTCCCGGCCCGCCGAGACCACCGACGTAACGATTCATGATCTGGTCCTGCACTTCCTGCGCACGAATCGAATCGTCGTACTGCTTGCGCTTCATCGGATCCTTGAGCGTCGCGTAGGCGTGGTTGATGTGCTTGGCAAAGATCTCGGTGCGCTCCCGTTCGGAAGGTGGCAGGCGATCCGGATGGTGCTCCTTCATGCGCTGCCGATAGGCGCGCGTAATGTCCTTCTGGGTAGCACGCTTGTCGACCCCAAGAAGGTCGTAGAGCGTCTCCCGGTCAGGATCGAATGGGGTGGTTCGTGAAGTCACGACGCCGCTGCTGCCTTTCGGACAGATAGGGCGCGGGTGCGCCGGCCTGCTGCTACTCATTTTACCGTCCGATGGCCCAGCACTTCCGTGCTGGGATTTCCCGACACTGGGTGGCACGAACGGTGCATTTCTCGCAGAATACGGGGAAGAATGACAGGTTCACAGGCCGGAGGAGGCGACATGACCTTGCGCATCGTGGCGGTGCCGTACCGATATGACGAACGCAATACCGGCCTCGGGCTCGGGCCGCAGGCGCTGCTCGATGACGGCCTGCTCGGCGAGCTGTCCGATGCTGGCGTCGATGTCGCCGAGCCGGTCTTCGCCGAACTGCCCGATGAGGAGCGTACTGACGAGTCGATTGCGGTCAATATTGGTCGGTTGGGCGCGCATGTTGGCGAGCAGGTTGCCACTGCCTGCGGTGCCGGAAATCGGGTGCTGGTCCTCGCCGGGGACGATACCGCCAGCGTCGGCGTGATCTCCGGGCTGCAGCGTGCCTCCGGCGCCGGACACCGCATCGGGCTGGTCTGGCTGGACGCCCACGGGGATTTCAACACCCCCGAGACCTCCGTGAGCAACCTGCTGGCTGGCATGCCGGTCGCGATTCTGGCTGGGCTCGCTGGCCCGCTCTGGCGAGATGCCGCGATGCTTGCCGCCACGATCCCCACCAATCGCATCGTGATCGCCGGCGTGCGGGAGCTGGACAGCCCCGAGGAGCAGCTGATGCGCTCGACCGATGTCACTGTGCTGCGGCACGCCGAGGCGCTGGATGGCACGAGCTTCGCTGCCGCCGTGACTCGTCTCGCCGAGCGGGTCGACGAGATCTACCTGCATGTTGACCTCGATGTGCTTGATCCATCGCTCGTGCCCAGCTCGTCGACGCCTTCGCCGGACGGCATGACGATCCGCCAGCTCGACGATCTGCTTGGAACGGTCTATGCAACCGGCAGGGTCGGGGTGATGGGCGTAGCGGGGTTGAATCCGGGCGGTGGCAAGCTCGGGGACCTCTCGGTCGCCTCAATGCAAAAGCTGCTCGTCGCCGCGGTACCGAAGTGGACACGAGAAGGCGGAGAGGGGACGTGACGAGCCTTGACCGACCGGGATCGATGCCTTCGGGTGAGCTGGAAGCCGCGTTTGCCGACCAGTTGGAGCGGGGTGCGGTCGACATCGTCCAGGACGACGATACCGGCGACCTCGAGGTCCACGCCGATGGCTGGACGCTTGCCCTGCAGGGAACGCCGCCGGCGGTCGCCTTCCTCGCGATCGATGACGAACCGGCCGAGGAGCCCGAGCTGGACTCGGCGCTGGACGAAGTGGTCAGCGACGAGGACCTGGGCGCCTTCCGTCGGCTCGACGCCGACTTCAACGGCGCCCTGCGCGCGGCGCTCGAAGCCTCTGGTGACCCGCTCTCGATCGCGCTCGCCTCGCGCCTTGCTCTGCCGTGACATCTGATACGGTGTTGGCTCGCCCCCGGAAGGGCGGGTAACGGTCGAGGGTTCCGATCGTCGGGATGTTCGTGGCTACGCCGGCCACAATGCCGTGGCTACATGCCGATCGTTCTCGCGTTGCCGATGCCCGGTAGACTTGAGAGCATGACGGGTACGCGTCACCGCCTGCATCACCGAAAGCCAGCCATGGCCCTTTCCGCGACGACAACAGCCATAGCCAGCGACACCAGCAGCACCCTCCGCGCGCCGGGGGCCGTGCTGCTCGTTTCCTGCTACGAGCTGGGACACCAGCCGCTGGCCCTTGCCACCGCCGCCGCCTCGCTCCGGGCCGAGGGCTTCGATCCGACCGTGCGCGACCTCGCCGTCGAGGAGCTCACCGATGACGACCTCGCCCGGGCGAGGCTGGTCTCTGTGAGCGTGCCGATGCACACCGCGATGCGGATCGGCCAAGGTGTGCTGCATCGTCTCCGCGTTGCGCATCCCGAGACGCCAGTGGTGTTCTACGGCCTCTATGCGGTGCTGAACGCCGACCACCTTTTCGCGACCGGCGCGAGTGCGGTGATCGGCGGCGAGTTCGATGCTCCCCTCCGTCAGATCGCCGCGGCGCTCGCCTCTGGCGGCGACCTCGTGACTGCCGCGATTCCCGGTGTGATGACGCCGGACAACCGGTCGCCGGAACCCGCGCCGAGATCGGCATTCCCGACACCGGACCGCGCTGGCCTGCCGGTGCTGCGCTCCTATGCCGGACTCGAGCGCGAGGGCACGATCGTGCCGGCCGGGTATGTGGAGGCCACGCGTGGCTGCCACCACACCTGCACCCACTGCCCGATCACACCGGTCTACGGTGGCCGACTGGTAGTCATCCCGCGCGACCGGGTACTGGGCGACATAGCCCAGCAGGTCAAAATGGGCGCGCAGCATATCACCTTCGGCGATCCGGACTTCTTCAACGGGCCGGCACACTCGCTCCGCATCCTCCGCGAGATGCGCGAGCGTTGGCCGGGGCTCACCTTCGACGCGACGATCAAGATCGAGCACCTGATCGAGCACCGGCAGCGGTTGCCGGAGCTGGCCGAGCTCGGTTGCCAGTTCATCGTCTCGGCTGTGGAGTCGCTCAACGAGGAGGCTCTGCGGCGCATGCGCAAGGGGCACGATGCGGCGATGGTCGCCTACGCGATCGCGCTGCTCGATGGGATCGGCGTGCCGATGCGGCCATCGCTGCTGCCCCTCTCGCCCTGGGAGACGCTGGAGAGCTACATCGACCTGCTGCACTTCATGGCGGAGCACGGAATGGTCCGCAACATCGATCCGGTGCACTGGAGCATCCGACTGCTGATCCCGCCTGGCTCCGCCGTGCTCGACGACCCGGACACCGCCGTATGGATCGGACCACTCGATCCCGAGGCCCTCACCTACGAGTGGACGCACCCGGATCCGCGCGTGGAGGCGTTGCAGCGGGAGGTCACCCGGCTCGCCGAAACGGGCGATGCCTGCCAGCAGGACCCGGCGGAGACATTCGAGGCGATCTGGCATGCAGCTCACCGCGTGGCGGGTGTTGAGGCGCCCGAGCTCCCGGTGACGACGGGCCACCGGCCCCGACTACCGCGGCTGACCGAAAGCTGGTTCTGTTGAGCAGAGCCAACCGCGCGGCAGTTGTCGCGCTGACCGGTCCCGGTATCCTTCCACTGATCCTCCGGAGCGTCGCCATGCGACCTGTGCTTGCCGCGCTGCTGATGCTGCTGGTGCTGACCGGGCTGTTCGCTCCCGCAACCGCACGGCAGGAAGCAGACGATGGCGTCGAGCAGGCGCGCGGTTCAGTCGTCACGGTTTATACCTACCATCCTGGTGGGCCGTTTTCGCGCGGCCAGACCGGACGTGCGCCGTCCGGTGCGGGGTCGGGCTGGGTGTACGACGAGGGCCTGGTGGTCACCAATGCGCACGTGGTGGACGGCGCTGAGGAGATCACCGTGGTGACGACGGCGGGGGAGTTGATCCCTGCCAAGGTCGTTGGGAGCGATTGGTACCAGGACGTTGCCGTACTCCGGCTCAACCCTGACGACCCGGACGATCTGCCGCCGTCGCTCCCGATCGGTGACAGCAGGGAGGTGGAGGCCGGCGAGCCGGTTGTGGCGATCGGTACGCCGCACGGACAATTCGCCGACACGGTCAGCGAAGGAGAGGTGCTGGCGGTCGACCAGCGCATCAATACCGGCCAGGGATATTCGATGCTCAACCTGATCCGGCACTCGGCGCTGCTCGCCCCGGGAAACTCGGGTGGGCCGCTGGTCAATGTCGCGGGCGATGTGATCGGGATGAACGTCGCCAGCCGGCGTTCGAGCGATGACGACATGCAGCAGCCACCCACCGGGTTCGCGATCGCGAGCGACGCTTTCGTGTCGCTAGTCGAGGAGATCGTGGAAACGGGAACGGTCGCGCGGCCATGGCTGGGAGTGACGACGCGACTCGTCGATGGGGAGACAGTCGTACACGAGGTGGAACGCGGCTCACCGGCCGCGAAGGCGGGAGTCGAGGAGGGGGATCGAATTGTCGCGGTCGATGGCCAGTCGGTCACGTGGGCCGTACCGTTCATCGATCTACTCTACCAACACGACCAAGGCGACGAGATCGTGCTCACGGTAGAGCGCGATGGTGCAGAGCTCGAGGTGCCGGTTGGCCTCGACAGGCGATGATCCAACGTGTACGAGCAGGATGTACGGAAACCTTCAGATATTCTTCAGGAATCATTCAGTCGCCGTTCAGGCCGCCACCATAAACTCATGATTGGAAGGACGAAGCGAAGTCTTCGCTTTCTTCTCTCCTCCCCACCCCTCTTCACGGGCGGTTCCAGATCTGGAGCCGCCCGTGATGCGTTTTCGAGGCGATATCTTCTGCCCATCCCCGGCATCCCCACGTTCTTCAGCCTGTTTTCATGCTCGGGTCAGCGATCGTTCAGATGCCGGCTCCATACTTCATCAATTGAAGGGCGATATCAACGCTGATGAACCTCAGCGTCGTTCTTCTTCTCTCCTCCCCACATCCCTGGGTGGCGGCGGTGTCCACATCGGACACCGCTGTTGCTCGTTGTGCCCTGCAGGGCGTCACGCTCCGACCTCGGGCGTGTAGCCCGGACCGTTGACGCGCTTGCCGGGCAGCGCCCCGGTGTGCTCGCCGTTGCGCAGGACTGCCGTACCGTTCACGAAGACGTCCCGGATGCCGACCGATAGGTGGTGCGGGTCGGTGTACGTCGCCTTGTCGATTGCCGTCTCCGGGTCGAAGACGACGACGTCGGCGTACATCCCGGCGCGCAGCAGGCCGCGGTCGCGCAGCCCGAGGCGGTCGGCGACGGCAGAGCTCGCCTTCCGGATCGCATCCTCCCAGCTCATGTAGCCCTTCTCGCGGACGTAGCGGCCGAGGATGCGCGGATAGGTGCCGTAGGCGCGCGGGTGGACGAGGCCACGCTCAGCGTCTCTCTCCGGGTCAATGCCGCCAGCATCGGTGCTGAACTTGATCCACTCCTGTTTGAACTGCTGCTCGAGATTCTCCTCGCTGATCATGAGGTACATCGTGAAGATGTCGTTGCCCTCGCTGTCGAGCAGGTGGCAGATCGCCTCGTGCCAGTCCATGCCGAGCTCGTCCGCGACATCGGAGAGAAAGCGGCCCTGGAACTTCTTGTTCTCGGGCTTGCGGAACTCGGCCAGCAGCACGTGGTCCGGTCCGGACCGGGCGCCGAGATTCTCCCAGCTGCCGGAGGGGTTGCGCATCTCCTCGATGATCTTCGCCCGCATGACCGGATCCTTCAGGTTCTCGTAGCGCTTGCCCTCGGCGCTCGCCCATGGCGGCAGGCAGGCGGCGAGGCCAGTGCCGGAGCCGTCGTAGGGGTACATGTCGGCGCCGATGTCGATGCCGCGGGCGCGTGCCTCGTTGATGCGCTCGATCACGGTCGTCATCTTCGGCCAATTGTCACGACCCGCTGCCTTGAGGTGGTAGATCTCGGTGGAGACGCCGGACCGCTCGGCGATCTCGATCGCTTCGGCCAGTCCCTCGTAGATCTCGTCACCCTCAGAGCGGATGTGCGTGATGTGGACGCCGTTGTGCTTGGCCACCACCTTCATCAGCTCGACCAGCTCGTCGGTGCCGGCAAAGGAGCCCGGCGGGTAGATGAGCGCGGTGGCGATACCGAAGGCGCCGTCCTCCATCGACTCGCGGGTGGCCTCGCGCATGAGGTCGAGGGCGTGCTCGTCGGGCTCGCCCAACCGCTCGCCCATGCCGTACTTGCGAACCGTGCCGCCGCCGAGGAAGGAGCCGACGTTGACCGAGACGCCGCGCGATTCGAGGTCGGCGAGCCAGTGGCCGAAACGGGTCCACGTGCGGCCGAGCTTGTCCCAGTACTCGTACTGGTCCTCCTCGACGCGGTGGACGAGCGAGATCGAGAAGGGGGCATCGATCTCGCCGCCGAAAGGGGCCGGGGTCCACCCCTCGCCGAGGATTTCGGTGGTGACGCCCTGGGTGACCTTGGAGACAGAGCGGCGGTCGGTGAGGAACGGGACGACGGAGTGGGACTGGATGTCGATGAATCCGGGGCAGCAGATCATCCCGTCAGCATCGATGACGGTACCGACGCTCGCCCTGTCGACGGTGCCCGCCGGAGCGACGTCGGCGATGCGCTCGCCCTCGAGAACGACATCGGCGTAGATCCAGGGGTTACCGGTTCCGTCGATGACGCGGGCGCCGGTGATGAGGACGTCGGCCATAAACCTCTCGCTTTCGTCTGGTGGCGGCCATGGAAATGACGGCAGGCGCGGCTGCCGTCTGGTCGATGCCGACAGGGTCACCGGGATTCAGGACGTCGTCAAGAGCGGCGCGCCGGAGGCGGGGTGCCGCGAACCGAGTGTGTCCTGCCGGGTTCTGTGCCGGTCACTTGCAGCCGGGGAGTACTGGTTGACGGGAACATCGGTCGCTCTGGGCTGGTGAGTGCTAAGTCCATTCCGAAGCCCGCGCTCAGATGCGCGGGTCTACAGACTGGTTACGATGGGAGCCGATCACGCGCCCTGGATGGTGTCGCCGACGTAGGGGTGGCGACGGGGGAAGAGCATGCTGAGAAGGTTACGGGCGTCGGGCGGGAGGGTTTCCGGCTCACCGCGGTCGAAGGTTCGGCCGGGGAGTGGTGGGAACGGCGTGCCGTCGAGCCAGTCCGCTGCCGAGCGCCAGCCGGTCACCCAGGGCACGGACACGGCGGGCGGTGCGTCGGTTTCGACCCCACCGGGACCGGGATGGATCTCGATTTCCTCCTGAGTGACTTCGAGCGTCGCGACCTGGGTCTCGTCGGATCCGGTGCGCAGCGTGACCGCCGTACCTGCTAGGTGCCTGGTGATCTCCCGGTCATCCCAGGTCGTGTGCACCGCCTCCAGCACGGTTGGCAAATCGTTGACGCGGTACATCGCGGCGTAGCCGCCCGGGTAGATCGAGCGGTCGGAGCGCCGGCAGGCGCCCCGCTGGTAGAGCCAGCGGGCGAAGGGACCGTGCGGCGCAATCGCGAGCGGCAACTCATCCCGCTCGCCCTGCGCAAGGTGGTCCAGCATGACGGCCGCGATCGCGCTTCGGGCATGGTCATCGCGGGTGGCGACGAGGGCGATCGCGCCAGCCGCCTGGGGTCCGGTGCCGCCCGTCCAGCGCTTCGTGCGAATCACGCCGGAGACGTCACCGTCGTCACCCTCCACTACATGCCAGTCGACGCCGTGCGCGGCGGCGCGATCAACGAAGTAGCGCAGCAGCGTTGCATCGAGCGCCGGCGAGCCGGCCGTGTGACGCATCTCGGCGGCGATCAGGTCGAGGATGGCGGGAATGTCGCGCGCCGCGTCGACCGGCCGACGGGATGCACCCGAGACGGCGCATCGTGCAAGGGCGTCGCGGCCGATCGAGAGGAAGTGGTTGGCGTGGTCCGGTGCCGCGTAGTGGTAGTCCCAGCGCTCGTAGTAGTTCGGGATGCCGATCAGGAAGGAGAGGGGGATGCGTTCCGCGCGCATGGTTTCCAGCCAGCTCTCCATCAGCGCGCGGCTGTACCCCTGGTTCCGGCGATCCGACAGGGTGCCGACGAGGCCGATCTCCCCGGCCGGCAGGATGGCGTCGCCGAAGCGATGCTCCCACATGGCGACGGAGGTCAGCGCGACGATGCGGTCGTCGTCGATGACTGCCCGATGGGCGCCGGTTGCGCTCCAGCGCGGGTGGCGATAGAGAAGCTCCCCCCAAATGGGCTCGGGATCGCCATGGACAGCGTGATGGACGGCAACCGCTTCGCGGAGCTGGTTGTCGCTGGTGAGGGTGGCGATTGTCGACACTCGGCTGCACCTCCTCGGCTTCTGCGATGCTGCTTCATTGTGCTGCCATTCGGTCCTGCGTGTTAGGAGCTTTTCGCAATGTAGCGAGATCGCTACACTGACAGGTGAACGAGACACTACCAACTAGGTGATTCTCCGGACCACCGTCCGCGTTCCATGGAGTCGACGCAGGCATCACCGATCACGGGTTTGCGGCCCGGTTCGTCAGGGCGCAGTGTGCGCTTTCATGTTCGTCATGCAGCATCTCCATAGTGAAGGAGGTCGGGATGGCCAGGGCGCTGAGTTCACAGGTCGTGCAGGGAAGGGGATCCGAGCTGTCGGCAGAGATGCTGGTCCGCTGGAGTGGCATGATGGCGATCGTCGCCGGGCTGATCACGATCATCGTGACGTTCGTGCACCGGAGCGATGATGTCAGGGTTGACCACGCAATGTGGGTGCCGGTGCACATCCCGTACTTCATCGGGCTTATGCTGTTGCAGCTGGCACTGGTGGGCGTCTTCGCCGCACAGCTCCGGATGGCGGGGCGCCTGGGGCTGGTCGGGTTCCTGCTCGCGTTCCTCGGTACGGCGATGATGCTGATGGCGGGGCGGGAGCATCTCTTCTCGCCGGATTTTGGCGATCCCGACGCAACGCGTGGCCTGTGGCAGCAGATCCTCGCCAGCGTCGTCTTCAGCGCAGGGTTCATCACGCTGGGCATCGGGATCCGGCGGGCGGGCGTGCTGCCGGCGACGGCTGGGATTTTGCTCGCGGTTGTCGGACCGATCGTCGCGTTCTCGCCGCCGATCGGGGTGCTGGCGGTGCTGATCGTCGGCAGCGTGCTCTTCGGCGCGGGGCTGATCTGGATTGGGTACGCGCTCTGGAACGGCCGCACCGCCGTGCGATGAGGCCGAATGGCCGGGTTGATTGGCCTGACCGTTCGCTCCACGCGACATCTTGACAGATGACCCGGCGCCCTCTAGACTCGAAAATTAGAACATATGTTCTACTCACGGCACACCGGCTCATGTCCTTGACACGCCATGCCAGTCGACCATCGTTTGGGGAGGGACCACGCTCATGTCATCCGCTCAGCAACCGCAATCCGGCTCAGGCCAGCCCCGCGTGATCCGCATGTCCCCGCCGGCGCACCGCTGGGAATGTGGCTGCCAACAGCCACCAGTGCTGCTGGCGACCTGGACCGACAGCGGGCAGGTCAACATCAAGGTCCGCGATCGCTACTGGCACGTCTCCGGTTGCGCGGTGATCCAGACCACCTGCCCACGCTGTGCGACCGAGCACCAGCTTGACGTGAAGCGCCTGCAGGAGTTGGCGAGCGCGAGCCCGTCACAGAAATCGTAAGTATTCCAGGGAAAGGCTGTCATTTCGACCGAGATGCGCATGAGTGCGTGGAGTGGAGAGATCGCTCCCGCCAAGAGTCGGGCCATTCGATAACTGGGCGCCTATCGCGCAAGAGATTTCTCGATACGGCTTCGGCGCGGACCCGCCTCGCCGGCTCGAAATGACAAGGTCGCTTGATTGATACGAGCCTGTATAGGCACACGTTGCCGCCCCGCGGCGGGGCCGACCTCCGGAGGTCGGCCCCAACGGATTGTTGGCCCGTGCGTACATCGATTGCCGATCGCCAGCTTCCACATCACCTCGCTCTGCAACCCATCCCCACGAGCTCCGAAGAGCCTTGATCCCGTTTCGACGTTTCTTCGGAGGCTCTCCCTTCATGCCACGCGTGTGGACTTCTTCGTCCCCAACTCCTTCCCGGCTCCGGCAGCGGTTGCGCCAGCAACGCGCCGCCGGACAGTCTCGGCCGGGCCATGCCGATCCGCCGGCGCTGGTACCGGTGATCCTGCCGGACGCCGAGCTCGGCCCGGCGCTCGAGCGTCGCCTGCTGCCGACCGTGACTCGCGCCAACGCCGGTTGCCGTGAGGCACGCGATGCACTTCACCTTGCCTTCCGGCCCAAGCTGCAGCGGTTCGTGCGACGCATCACCGTGCCGCGAGCCGGACAGGACACCGTCGGGCTCTGGGACATCGACGATGTCGAGCAGGAGGCGTGGCTGGTCTTCGATGAGCTGATCCGGCAGTGGACGCCGGACCGTCCCTTCGGGCGCTACGTGCTGGCGACCTTTCCGTGGCGGCTGCGCGATGCTGTCTACCGAGGCATTGCCCGGGCCGGCGTGCCGCCCCGCATGACCACCGTGCCGATCGGCGAGCGCGAATGGCTGCAGGACGGCAGCGCCGCCGCTGATGAGGCCCATGTGCTGCTTGACGCGCTCGCTGCCCGGCTCCCGGCCCTCCAGGGGACGATCCTGCGGAGGCATGTCGGTTGCGGTGAGACCTTGACCGAGATCGCCCGCGATCTCGATGTCAGCCGCAGCACCGTCACGCGACAGTGGCGGGCGCTGCGCGACGACCTCGCCAGCGGGTTCGCCGCCACACCGCAAGAGCGGCACATGGCGTAAGATAGGGCGAGATTGACCCGCAGTCGGGGCTGGCACGATGGGGTGCCGTGCTTTCGGAAGGGATCGCGATGACGATCGCCGACATGACCCGTAGCTCGACCATCCCCAGTAGTGACGGATGCACGGCAGCCGACCTGCTCGACCGCTGGACGCTCACCGGCATCTCCCCCTGTTGCGCCTGTATCAGCGGCGGCCGTGTCCGGCGGTAGACCCGCCAGCGCCGTGCGGTGCAGGTCTTCATCGACCCACTTGGCGCCGTGCACCACGCCCGACACGCCCGCCGCGCTACCCACGATCTGCAGACGCAAGCCAGAACGAGACAGAAAGGTGGCTGGCCATGACCAGTCTTCGAAGCGCACGGCACCTCACCGCCGACCGCGCCCGCGAGCGCGCCAACGGCGTTGTGAAGCGTCCTGATGGCGGGGTCTACGAGAACGTGATCGAGGCGCTGGGCAACACGCCGCTGGTACGCCTCAACTCGGTGACCAGAGACATCCGCACGCCGGTCTATGCCAAGCTGGAGATGCTGAATCCCGGTGGGTCGGTCAAGGACCGCATCGGTATCCGCATGATCGAGGAGGCCGAGGATCGCGGCTGGCTCCGGCCGGCCGGCACGATCATCGAGCCGACCTCCGGCAACACCGGTGTCGGGCTGGCGATGGCGGCGGCCGTGCGCGGCTACCGATGCATCTTCGTCATGCCAGACAAGGTCTCCAACGAGAAGGTGCAGCTGTTGCGCGCCTACGGTGCCGAGGTAGTCACCACCCCGACCTCAGTCGAGCGTGACGACCCGAAGAGCTACTACTCGGTCGCCGACCGGCTGACGCGGGAGATCCCGAACTCGTTCTCGCCGAACCAGTATTTCAATCAGATGAATCCCCAGGCGCACTATGACGCCACTGGACCGGAGATCTGGAACCAGACCGAGGGGAAGATCACCCACCTCGTCGCTGGCGTCGGTACGGGCGGCACGGTGACCGGCATCGGGCGCTACCTCAAGGAGCAGAGCGCCGGAGTCGTCGTTGTCGGCGCGGACCCGGAGGGCTCGATCTACACGACCGATAATATCCACCAGTACCTCATCGAGGGCGTGGGCGAGGACTTCTGGCCGGGCACCTTCGATCGGAACATCGTCGACGAGTGGGTGCAGGTCAACGACACCCAGGCGTTCACGATGGCGCGGCGCGTGACCCGCGAGGAGGGCATCCTCATCGGCGGATCCGGTGGCATGGCGGTGCATGCCGCGGTCGAGTCCGCGCGGCGCATCGATGATCCGGATGCGATGGTGGTCGTGGTCCTGCCGGACAGCGGGCGAGGCTACCTCTCCAAGATCTACAACGACGACTGGATGCGCGAGCACGGCTTCCTCGCACGCTTCCGGGGTCCGTCCGACATGGGCAGTCTGATCGACACCCGCGAGCGCAATGTGCCGGACGTCATCGCCGTCGCCTGCGACCAGACGGTGTCGCAGGCGATCGCGCTGCTCAACGAGTACGGCGTCAGCCAGCTGCCGGTCGTGCGCGGCAGCGGCGCCCAGGCGGGTAAGGAGTGCAAGGGGCCCGAGCCTGGCGAGGAAATCGAGGTCCACAGCGTGATCGGCTCGCTGCAGGAGCGCAAGCTGCTCGACGAAATCTTCAAGGACCCGGAGGTGCTGAACAAGCCGGTACGCGAGATCATGGAACCGGCGTTCCAGCTGATCGACTCGCACGAGGATATCGAGCGAGTGATCCCGATGCTGGCCGAGAAGGCGCCGGCAGTGCTGGTGCAGCACGAGGGCAAGCTGATCGGCATCGTTACACGTGCCGACATCCTCAACCACGTCGCGAAGCAGCGCTAACCAGACGTGGCGGAACCAGGGTGGGCATGGAGCTCGCCCGAATGGGAAAGCTTCACGCCTTTCCCGGCCGTTGGCGAGCTGGCAATAACCGGGGTCGACATGGAGTCGACCTGTACGGGCGATCTCCATGATGGCCCTGTTCACGGAGAGACAGGACATGACGCAGGATTGGAACGACAGCAGGTTCGAGACGCGCGCGATCCACGCCGGACAGGACCCGGACCCCGCTACGGGTGCGGTGATCACGCCGATCTACCAGACCAGCACCTACGCACAGGAAGGGATTGGCAACTTCAAGGGGTACGAGTACAGCCGCACCGGCAACCCGACTCGCACTGCATTGCAGGATGCGCTCGCCTCGCTCGAGGGCGGCGCGTGGGGCATGGCCTACGCCAGCGGGCTCGCCGCGACGCACAATCTTGCCTACTTGCTGCGCCCAGGGGATCATGTGTTGCTTTCCAGCGACAGCTACGGTGGTACCTTCCGACTCTTCGACAAGGTACTCCGCAACTACGGCATCGAGATGTCGCTGGCCGACCTTTCCAACCTCGACGAGGCGCGCGACGCCGTGCAGGAGAACACGAAGATGGTCTGGGTCGAGAGCCCGACCAACCCGTACCTGCGCATCGTCGACATTGCCGGCTGGGCAGAGGCGCTGAAGGGCCCAGACACCTGGCTGGTGGTTGACAACACCTTCGCCTCGCCCTACCTACAGCGGCCGCTCAGCCTCGGTGCGGACTTCGTGCTCCACAGCACGACCAAGTACCTCGGCGGGCACTCCGACGTTGTCGGCGGCGTGGCGGTTGGCAACGACCCCGAGGTGCAGCAGATCCTCGCTTTCCATCAGAACGCGGCCGGTGCGGTGCCGGGACCGATGGATTGCTGGTTGACGCTGCGCGGCATCAAGACGCTGGGCGTGCGCATGGACCGCCACAGCGCGAACGCAGCCAAGGTTGCCGAATGGCTGCAGGCGCAGGATGAGGTCGAAACGGTCTACTACCC
>DASYWL010000350.1:0-2235 GCA_035936055.1 Thermomicrobiales bacterium | reverse complement strand
CAGGCCCAGATCGTCGAGCTGCTCAGGCTCAACAGTGTCCGGAGCGTTGAACATCAGGTCGACGCCGCGCTGGTTCTTCGGGAAGGCGATCACCTCGCGGATCGAGTCCTCGTGGGCAATCAGCATCGCGTAGCGGTCCAGCCCGAACGCACAGCCGCCGTGCGGTGGTGCGCCGTACTCGAGCGCGTCCAGCAGCGCGCCGAAGCGCTCCTGCTGCGCCTCCTTCGAGTGGCCCATCAGCTCGAAAATGCGCTCCTGCTTGGCGCGTTTATTGATGCGAATACTGCCGCCACCCAGCTCGAACCCGTTGCCGATCAAGTCGTACTGCTTCGCGCGCACCTTTCCCGGGTCGGTGTCGAGGAGATGCTCGTCCTCCTCATAGTAGCTTGAGAAGGGATTGTGGGTGGCATCCCAGCGGTCGACGTCTTCGTCCCACTCCAGCAGCGGGAACTCGACCACCCAGCAGAACGCGAGCAGGTTCGCGTCGGCCAACTGCAGGCGCTCACCGAACTCTTCGCGCAGGGCGGAGAGCGCCTTGGCGACCACGGCGGGCTGGTCGGCGACGAAGAGCACGAGATCGCCCTCCTTCGCGCCTATGCCGGTGGTCATCGCCTGGACTTCGTTCTGGGTGAGGAACTTGGCAGTAGGCGACTTGAGCCCACCCGCCTGCAGCTGCATGGTCGCGAGCCCCTTGGCTCCGGCCTGCTTCGCCAGCTCAGTCAACTCGTCGATCTGCTTGCGGGTGTAGTCGGCACAGCCCGGCACGACGATGCCCTTGACCTGCCCGCCGTTGTCGAGCACGCCCTTGAAGGCCTTGAACTCGGTCTCCCGGAGCGCATCGGAGACGTCCTGCAACTCCAGGCCGAAGCGGAGGTCCGGCCGGTCGTTGCCGAATCGGTCCATCGCCTCACGATAGCTCAGGCGCGGGAAGGGCTTCTCCTGGATTGTCATGTCCGAGAACTTCTCGGTCAGCTCGATGAAGAGCGCCTCGTTGAGCGCCATCACGTCTTCCTGGTCGACGAACGACATCTCGAGGTCGAGCTGGGTGAACTCCGGCTGGCGGTCGGCGCGTTGTGGCTCGTCACGGAAGCAGCGGGCAATCTGGAAGTAGCGATCCAGTCCCGAAACCATCAAAAGCTGCTTCATCTGCTGCGGCGACTGCGGCAGGGCGTAAAACATGCCCGGAAATTGGCTGCTTGGCACGAGGTAGTCGCGCGCGCCTTCGGGCGTGCTCTTGATCAGCAGCGGCGTTTCGATCTCGAGGAAGCCGCGCTTGTCGAGGAAGTCGCGCATGTGTTTCACGACCCGGTGCCGCTGGATCATGTTCTCGGTCATCCCACGGCGGCGAAGGTCGAGGTAGCGGTACTTGAGCCGCAGCGACTCGTCGACGTCCACCTCTTCGTTGATGTAAAAGGGTGGCGTCTTCGAGGGGTTGAGGATTTCGACGGCGTGTGCCTCGAGCTCGATCTCGCCGGTGTCCATCTTCGGGTTGACGGTGCCCTCCGGGCGGTCGCGCACCAGCCCCTCCACCCGGATGACGTACTCGTTGCGGAGATCGCCGGCGATGTCGTGCGCCGCCTTCGCCACCTCAGGGTTGAAGACGACCTGCGTGATGCCGAACCGGTCACGGAGATCGATGAAGATCAGCCCACCGAGGTCGCGGCGACGGTTGACCCATCCCTGCAGCGTGATCCGCTCGCCGGCGTTCTCAAGGCGGAGCCCACCGCAGGTGGTACGATCGGCTGTTTCTGGTCGGACATCGATGGCTGGCATCCGCTCTCCCTGGTGTACGGTTGATTCGATGCGCGAATAAAACGGGGGCGATCATGGAGACGCCCGTATGGGCCGATTCCATGATCGCCCCTGAGTGCGGATCGGGATCCGCCCCTACGCGTTGTCGCGATTCGTCGCCGCGACGTGCCGTTCGAGGGCAGCACGAAGGGCGGCGTCGGGATCCTCGCCAGCATCAATGATACCCGCAATGACGGCCAGCAACCGATCTCCCGTGGCGTCGGCATCGCTTGCTGCTTCGGGGAGCGGCCGCTTCTTCAGCACCCGCTTCGCGCGCTCCAGTGCGGGCATCGCGTGGGGTTGGCCGTCGGCTGCCTTGGTGGCCTGCTTGCCGTTCGCGCGCTCCTCGGCCTTGATCCTCTGCCAGAGCCCGACAACCTCCTCGGCGTGCTCGGCGGCATCATCCCCGAAGATGTGCGGGTGGCGGCGAACGATCTTGGTCGC
>DASYWL010000349.1:0-2893 GCA_035936055.1 Thermomicrobiales bacterium | reverse complement strand
GGTTTGCCGTGGGCGGCGTTGAGCGCCAGCAGCCGCGAGAGGATGACGCCCTGATCGCTTGCGCCAGCTACTCCCGATACCCTCCGGTGATCGCGAACAGCTCCCGAACGGCGCGGACGGCGGCATCGCGCCACGCCTCGTCGGGCTGGGCGCTCCGCTCCGGGCGGTCGGTGCGGAAACGGGCGGTGTCACCGTGCGGGCGCGATCCGAGGCGCATGTAGCCTGCGATCGCCTGAAGCTCCGGGCGCTCGTGGACGGCATGGGTGAGGAAGGCGTCGACCATCGCCCCGACGACCTCGTCGCGCTCGTTGAGCAGCAGCGAGGCGTACCTGTTGACCGGGCCAACCACGCGGGCGCCGGGCGTCTCGTCGACCAGGATCATCAGGCTGTCGATGATGTCGTCGTAGGTGAGGGTGACGCCGGCCCCTTCCGCATCCGGCAGGTGCAGGTGGGCCGGCGGAGATGCTGGAGTGTCGAGCGAGGCATCGTTCAGGTGGAAGGCAACCATAGGACCTCCTCTCCCGGCCGCATACGTGTCGTGAAGAAGCAGGTGATCACGAACCCATCAGGCTCCTCTTGCGGCGAAAAGTCAACCACCACCTTGATGAGCAAGGACCGTGCTGCGGGCCTGTCCTGTTGACGATAGTAGCACTCCCGCTGCCACTGCACGGCGTCACGTCGCACAACTTCCGGCTCCCGGATCACCGCCGGGATGGCAGACAGGTATCCAGCGATATCCGGATGCCGAGGAAGGATGTGGCTGTGCCACTGGTCAGAGGTGAGCCGCACGAGTCTGCCACGAGGATCGATCTCACGCAGGAGTTCACCCGGACCGTGCGACATGAACGCTATGGCTCCTCGTTGAAGGATGACGGTGGCCGTGTGCCGGATGTAACGGCAGCATGGACCTTCTCCGCAATCCACGCACCGGTCATGACCAGCAGCCACGAACGGATGACGAACTCTTCGCAGGACCGGCTAACATCTGGAGTATCGTTGAGTGAGGAATGGTCAATGTGGCGGGAGAATGGCTACCCGCGCTTTTCACAGAGACCCCCGATGGATGCCTGCGGGGCAGTGGTCGTTCCCCGTCCCGCATCATTGCCTCGCCGCCCGCGCCCCGTTCAGCACGGCAGCCGCGAGAGGATGACATCCTCCTCGACCTCGGCGGGAGTCTCGTCGGCTGGCCAGCCCCGTTGCATGAGTCCTTTCAGCCGCCGTCCAAGGCTTCTGTGGCCGATCATCCGGCAAAACACCTGAGGTAGTGCGTTTCCGCTCACCCGCTCGCGATTCGTTCCGTCGCGATGCGTTCGAACGCGGCCTGCTGTGCTGGTGAGATCGGTCGAGGTGGATCGAAGACCGGCTGCTCTTCCGGCGAGCCGGGACGCCGCGGGTAGAGGTTATCGAGCGGCGGCCAGTAGAAGATCACCTCGTCGATGCCGATCTCTCGGTATCGCCCCACGTAATCGTCGAAGGCGTCGAGCGACGAGAGCGGGTCTACGCTCGGGCGGTATGCCAGCACCGTCCGCCGCACGGTGGCCGGGTCGCGCCCCACGTCCTGGCAGTACCCATCCAGCCGCTCGCTCAGGCGCCGGGTTTCGGCAACCGCATCGGCCAGGCTCAGGCGTTTGGTCGGGTCCTGCGAGACTCGGTACGGTTGGCCACCGAAGCTGTTCCAGCCGTCGGCGTGCCTCGCCACCACCTGCAAACCCCGGTCACCATGGGCCGCCACGATCAGGGGTGGTCGCGGACGCTGCACCGGCATGGGGACCGCCGGTTCGTGGGCCTGGTAGTGCTGCCCCTCGAAGTCGACCGTCTCGCCGCGCAGCAGGGGATCGAGAATGGCTGCCTGCTCCTCCAAACGCTCGGCACGCTCCCGCGGCGGCCACGCCTCGAGCCCAAGCGCCCCGTAGTTGTTCGGTGGCCCGCCGGTGCCCAAGCCGAGGGCGGCGCGCCCCTGCGAGAGATGGTCGAGGGTGATGACCTGGGCGGCGAGGAGGGCGGGGTGCCGGAAGGTGATGACCGTGACGAGGGTGCCGAGCCGGATGCGGCTGGTTTCGCGCGCGAGGCCGGTGAGGACAGTCCATGCCTCCAGCTCGGGCCCGCGAGGAGACAACGAGAGGACATCGTCGTTGACCCAGGCGCTGGAGAAGCCCAGCTCCTCAGCGTCGCGGACGCGCTTAGCGAGCTCCTCGAATGGTGGCGTGGTGAAGTTCATGATTCCAACGTGCATCGAAGCCATTGCCGTTCTCCCTGTGAGTTTCGGTCGCCGACCGCTCCACGAGCGATGGAATCCAGAAGCTGGTCTTTCTGCCACGATGGGTTGATAATTGCCATAACAATGGAATCCTCTCCGATCATATCATGAGGGTCATCGATTCCAAGGGTGAGCCGGTGCCTTCGCAGTGGTGCGCACCGCCCAACCTGTCCGGCATCCAGCGCGGTACCTGGCATGCCAGCCGAGTCGACGCTGCCAGAAAGGCGGCATCAGGAGGACATCATGCGATTCGGTATTTTCAGCTTCGGCCGCATCCCCTACCGTGCCCTTGCAGATCGGGTCAGGCTTGCGGAAGACCTGGGATTTGCCAGCGCCTGGGTGGACGACGACCTGCTCACCCCGCGCTATTCCCAGTTCGAGCCGTGGACCTTGCTCGGCGCCCTTGCCAGGGACACATCGACCATCCGGTTGGGCACCATGGTCACCGTGATTACCTTCCGCCACCCATCGCTCCTGGCCGCCCAGGTTGTGACCCTCGATCACCTTTCGGATGGTCGAGTGGAGATCGGGCTTGGCGCCGGGGGCCCACCGAACCCATACCGAGCCTTCAGTCACACGGACTGGACGCCGCGCGAGCGGGCCGAGCGGCTGGAGGAGTATGTCGCCGTACTCGGT
>DASYWL010000348.1:0-7744 GCA_035936055.1 Thermomicrobiales bacterium | reverse complement strand
GTGCGTATGCACCGGGCGTTTCCGTTTTCTGTTCGGTCGCAGCCGAGGGATACCCGCCTGATCGCGACCGAGAGATCAGGCTTCGGAGAGGAAAGTGTTGAAGTGATGCCAACATCATCTGTCTCCTTCAGACGTCGGCATACTAAAAGGAAGGAAAGAAGAGGGTTGTTTTATGCCAGGCGACTGGCTAACGTCGCCCGAGGCGGCTAAGTCATCTGCGGATCACGACGAGTCTGGAAGAATGCCGTCTGGTGTGACGTCGTGCTCCGGTGGGAGTCCTGTCAAGGGCTCCCTTACTTCCTCGCGGTGTGTTGTCAACGTTCATGACGAGGCGGGTGTCAGCTCTGCTAGCGAGTCTTCGCTTCTCTCGTCTGGAGATATCCTATCATCGCGATATCGAGTTGTCCAGTGCAGCATATGCCCATCTCGTGAACCCGATCTCGTTTGATCACTTACGACGCAACTTCCGTGCCATCCGCCGCACCGGCCTGAACGGCGAGCACGCGCAGTGTCTCGGCGAGCGCCCCCAGCCGGTTGGCGTCGATGGCGTAGTACTTCATCCCGCCGCGCGGGTTGACGGTCACAAGACCTGCTCGCTCCAGCTGGGAGAGATGCCGCGACACGGCCGACTGCGCGATTCCGAGACGCCCCACGATCTCGTTGGCATAGAGCTCGCCGGTGCCGAGCAGATCGAGAATCCGCAACCGATTGGCGTCGCCCAGCGCCCGGAGCGCGTCTAGCAACTCGGTGCCCTCCAGCACGTCTCCCGCTTCGAGCTCCCCAGCAGACATGCTTTCGACACGACCGTTTCTGCTGCTGGCAACGCCTACCTGCTGCACGTCCCCGTCGAGCACTCGCTGTGCACTGAAGAAGATGATGACATCCGGCGGGTAGACCATGTAGCTCATGAATGAGCCGAGGTGCATGGACGGAACGAATGTGACGCGCGCGGCGGAACCGAGGCCAGCCGCAAGGGTCGACGGCACACGGTTGCCAGTTAGCTCGCCGAACGCAGCGGTTAACCCGCGGCCCGCCGCCTCCTGGGCGATTCGCCCGGCTGCCTCCAAGCTGTCGCGGAACCGCATGTACTCGCTCTCAAACGCGATCTCCCAGACACCCCGGATCAGCCGGATCGTGCGATCCTTGAGCTGGATGCTGTCCAGGACCAGCTTGAGCACTTCCTCGCCGCACGCCGTGGTGATGCCCGGCTCGATGAATCGGCGCCACTCCAGCTCGTGGTCACCTTGCGGCGCGACCAGACCGGTGCCGAGATCCTGATGCACCCGTCCGACGGCATGCTCGAGCATCTCCCGGTAGGTCTCCGCCGGCAGAACCTCGAGGAAAGCGAGCAGGTCGCCAACTGAGGCGTGCAGCCGATCCTCCCGGAGCGGCTCGAAGCGCATGATCGGCTCTTCCATGAAGTACAGCAGGCGCCCCGAAAAGCCGTGGAGCAGGTCCAGGTCATGCTGGAGTTGTGCCGGCAGCCCTCTCCGCGTCGATACCAGCCAGGCGTCGAGCCCACTGCCCGGCACGGCACGGTACAACAGCGACATCACCGACACCAAGTCGAGGGGCAGCGAAACCGCAGCCTTGACCTGGAGCGCTGGACGTCCGACGATGAGCTCTCCCATTGCTGTGTTGACTCCCTGTACAGTTGGCCAGCACCCATCACGATAGATGGGCGTGCGCTCCTTGAAGCAATCTCATCCGGCCCCACCTTGACCACCCTTACATGTTTCGATCACGATATCAGCATAGCTCGGAAGGGTCAATATACGTTGGTATATGATTCTCAGCAGCCGTTCCGTCTACTTGACACCTATGTTCAGCGAAACGTACGCTGCCCAAAGCGTCATCCCGGCACGATAGTTCCGACCTTGAGGGGATGCGACGGTGACCAACGAGCGAGCCCGACTCAACAAGCCGAACCGCCGGCCCACCCCGCGCGACGGGATGACGAGCGAGGAGCGCGACCGCACTCTGGAGGACCCGTCGCTCGAGGCGCTCGAGCGGCGCACGCAGCCGGAAAAGCCGAACCAGCTCGCACTCTTCGCCGAAGGCCCGGCCGGCACCTTCACCGCATCACCGAGCGGCCTCGCGCCCCTCACGGCAAGCTCGAGCCTCGCCCTCGCCCGAGCCTGGTACCACCGGGAACTCGAGCAAGCGCGCCGCCCGAAGAACACGATCGCCGCCTACACCAACGACCTCGCCGTGCTGGAGCACCTGATCGGCTCCAAGTCGATCGCCGCCGTCACCCGGCGCGACATCGCCCGCTATCTCGGCGACGCCAACAGCCGCACGACCCGAAAGCGCCGCCTCACCTCGGCACGCCGCTTCTTCGACTTTCTCATCGAGCAGGCCAAGGTGCTCAAGGCGGATCCGACCGACGGGTTCTACCCGCATGGCATCCAACTCCGGTCTCCGGTGCCCCTCTTCCCTGACGAGCAGGAGCGCCTGCTGGCGGCTGCCGAGGATGACGCGCCCTGGAGCCTGCCGGCAATCTGGCTGATGATGCGGTTCGGTCTCACCCGCGCCGAGTTGCTGACATTGGAGCGCGACCACATCGACCGGACCACGGAGCCGGCGCCAACCGTCTACGTCTTCTACGCCGACCCCACCAAGCGCGGCAAGGAGCGACACCTCCTGACCACTCCCGAGTTCGGCGACGTGCTCGATCAGTTCCTGGAAGCGCGCAACCCGCACGGCCGCCTCTTCCCTGTTGGTCCACAGGCCGTGAACGGTATGGTGGAACGCGTGCGCCGCGCGGCTGAGATCGACAAGGAGGTGACCCCGAACGTGTTGCGGCACACCTTCGCCGTCGATCAGGCTCGCCAGGGCGCCGACCAGCAGCGGTTGCTGGCCCTGCTGGGCCTCGCCGACGACCCGCGCAATCGCGCCAGCGTCGATCGCTACCTCAAGCTGGCCCAGCCGCCGGTCAACGCCGCTGACCAGCCGGACGCTGGTACGAGCGCCGACGTCGCCGATCCTCCCAACGAGGACACTCCCGGCCAGACGTAACGCGCAGCGCAGTGCGAATATCGAGTGATCCGTCGGCAAAACCAGCAGGGAAGAGCGAACGCCCGTAGGGGTAGGGTAGGCTTCGCTCCCACAAGGCTCCACGCGGTCTACCCATCCGGCGGAACCATCAGGACCTCGCCGCGTCGGCTTCACTCCATTCGAGGAGCCGTTCGGCGAGGACGATCAACTCTTCGCGCGGCTCCAGCACCACCAGCCAGCGGTCGGGCAAGGCATCGACGCCATAGTGCGCGCCGACCAGCGCACCGGTGACCGCGCCAGTGGTGTCGGTGTCGTCGCCCATGTTCACCGCCGTAACAATCGCTTCCTCGGCGGAATCGCTGCGCGCGAGCGCCCAGAACGCCGCACCCAGCGTCTCCAGCACGAACCCGCCCGAGCGCACGTCGTCGTACTCCCGATCGGCGGCCATGCGAATCGCCTCCGCCACCTCGGCGTTCTCGATATCGGCGGTCGCCGCATCCCGTACGCCATCCCGGTCGCCACCGTCAAGCAGGTAGGCGATCGCCTGGTTGAGCGCGACACCTCCCCACGTCGCCATCGGGTCCGGATGCGTCATCCGTGCAGTGTCGAGGCTGACCTCGCGCAACTGCTCGCGGTCGTGTCGAAACCGCAGCGCGACCGGGGCGCATCGCATCACGGAACCGTTACCGGCGAGCTTGCGCGGCGTCTCGGCCATCATCCGCTCGCCGATCTCGGGCCATGGCACCCCGGCGTCCATCTTGGCCAGTGCGCGGCTGGTCGTGATGCCGATGTCCTTCGGATCCGATCGGTACCAGGTAAGGAAGTTCTCGGCGACCTGATCGAGATCGATACCGTCCGGCGTGCATGCCCGCGCGATTGCCAGCGCCATCGCCGTATCGTCGGTCACCTCGCCCAGCCGCAGGTCGTGGGACCCACCGCCGGTGATCTCCCTGAGCCCGCCAGGATACGCTCGCTGGATCGCCCCACGCGGCATGAACTCGACTGACCCGCCCAGCGCATCTCCGGCTGCCAAGCCGAGCAGGGTTCCCACGTAGCGCGCGCGCAGTGATGTCACGGTCTCGTTCCTTCCCTACTGAAGCTCAAGTGCGGCGCGCACATCGGGGAGCAGGCCGCTGAGGGTCGCGAGCGTCGAGACGTCGATCGCCGCGCGGCGAGTGAGCACAGGGAAATCGGCTGCCAGATCGGGGACCCACCCACGAAGCGCGACCATCGGGCGGACTGCCTCGAGCACCGTTTCCATACGGCCGGGCCACATGACTGCAGACTGTCCCGCTCCGAGACGCTCCGATCCGACCGTTGCCGCACCCTCGAGGACGGTCACCACCTGTGAGCTGGCGTGTCCCGGCATCGTATACCGGCCACCCCCGGGCAGCGCAACGCGCTCCAGCGCGAAGTGGCGGCAGGCAACCAGCATGTGCCGGCGTCCCTCGCGCGCGGCGAGATCGACCGGGTCGATCAACTCCGGACGCAACGTCGGGTTCATCACCACGAAGCCCTCGTCAAGGTGCATCTCGCGCGGGTTACCCTGCGCATCGACGCGCCCCCAATCGTCCATCCGGAAGGTCACGTCGGACGGTTGCTGGATTTCGTAGACCATCACCCCGGCACCCAGCGCATGCACCGTGCCGGCCGGGATCAGCACCGTCGTGTTCGGTACCGCCGGTACCTTCCGCAGCAACGCCGCCGAGGCTCCATCGAGACGTTGAGCGGCCGCCTGGAGCTCCTCCAGCGAGACGCCCTGCTGCAGGCCGAGGTAGAGGCTGCTGCCGGGCTCTGCGGTCAGCACGTGCCATGCTTCGGTCTTGCCGAGGCGGTCGCGCGAGGCAGCCTGCTCGTCGTTCGGGTGGACCTGAATGGAAAGATTCTCCTGCGCGTCGATCAGCTTCACGAGCAGGGGAAAGATCGCCCTGCCCCGGACCGCCTCCCGCGCGACTGCGCCGAGCGCTCCCTCCGGGTCGGTCCGCACGATATCCGCCAGGCTCCTCCCGGTGCCCGCGCCGGCGGTGATCATCGCCTCACCAGCCGTCACCAGTGCCTCCCCGATCGTCTCGCCACGAGGCAGATCGAACCCGTAGCGCTCCAGCCGCCGGCCACCCCACGGCTTGGCATCGAGCCGGGGCTCCACCACCGAGACCCCGCCAGCCTGCGTCTCCTCTGCTGCACCTGCCATCGCCAGCCCACCCTGCTGCACCCGCCATCCCGACAGGCCACATCTCGACATCGGCTATCTCTCCGGCACTATACTTCCACGAGTCCCCGTTGTGACGCCAAGGAGCAGATTGTGCCGCCATCGATTACGCCACATCGGAACGGCCGGGGATCGGGATCCCGATCACGCCCCAACTTCTGGGCCGTCATCCCGGCCGGTGGCTCCGGCACCCGCCTCTGGCCGCTCAGCCGTGCGGCACGGCCGAAATTCCTGCTGCCGCTGCTCGGCGAGCGGTCGCTGCTGCAGCAGACCTTCGAGCGCCTGCAGCGAGTGACGATCCCGGAGCGGATGCTCGTTGTGTGCGGCCCCGCCCATGCAGCGGCGATCGCCCGCCAGCTGCCCGAGCTGCCGAGTGCCAACATCATCGTCGAGCCGTCCCCCAACGGCACCGGCCCGGCGCTGGCGCTAGCGACGGCCTTGATCGACCAAATGGACCCGGGAGCGATCATGGGCAGCTTTGCTGCCGATCATGACATCGGCGACGCCGCCGCCTTCGAGCGAGCCGTCAAGACCGCCATCCGGGCAGCACGCGGCGACGTTCTGGTCACGATCGGCCTGACCCCAACCCGGCCCGACACCGGCTACGGCTACATCGAGCGCACCGACGAGGTTGTGGTGCAGCATGAGGGCCAGACCGCCTACCGAGCCGCACGGTTCATCGAGAAGCCCGATCTGGAGCGCGCGACCGAGTTTGTCGCGTCGGGCAGATTCCTCTGGAACGCGGGCATGTTCGTCTGGCGGGTACAGGCCCTCAAGCGCGAGCTGCGCCGCCAGCAGGCGCAGATCCACGAGGGGGTTTGGGAGGTGGCGGACGCCTGGGAGTCGCGCGAGCAGGAGCACACGACCGCCCGCATCTGGTCCCAGCTGCCGGCCATCACCATCGACCACGGCATCATGGAGCACGCCCAGCGGGTCGCGGTGGTGCCGGCTGAGATGGGCTGGTCGGATGTCGGCGACTGGAATGGTCTTGGCGAGCTCATCGAGCGGGACGCGCTGGGCAACTCGGTGCGGGGCGACCTGCTGCGCATCGACACGACCAACAGCGTGATCTGGTCGGAAACCGGGCGCATGGTCGCCATGGTGGGGCTCGACAACATCATCGTCGTCGACACCGAGGACGCGCTGCTCGTCGTCGACCGTGCCAAGTCACAGGAGGTCAAGAAGGTCGTCGAGCAGCTTCGCGCATCCGCTCACAACGAGCTGAGTTGAGGTGGGGCGGTCTGTGCCGGAATTCCGTGCAGGTGGTGCCGCTACACGAGCAGGGCTCCGACAGTAACGAGGACGAGCTCGGTGGCCGAGCGGGTGTGCCGCATGGAGACGTTCTCGATGACGTCACGCTCAGTGTGGTGAACCGGGCTCATGCCATAGAGCTCCCGTGCGACTAGCACGGCCTCCACCCCCTCTTCCCGCAACCGATTGTCGTCGGCAACGATCTCGTCGCTCTGGTGAATCAGGATGGACTCGCCGATGCCGTATCCGCTGTTGACCCGCTGGATCAACTCCTGCATCCAGATCGAATCACCCGTCGCGTTGAGCATGATCTGGTCACCATGACGAGATGAGCCAATGGAGTCGAGGTTGAAAACCCCCTCCAACGGCGCTCCCGCCTCGAGCGAGTTCCGTGCGTACTCCTCGGCCCCGATAATCCCCTCCTCCTCGACGTTGACGAACGCCACCTGAAGCGAGTAGGCAAGGTCGTAACCACTCAGGACGCGGGCGATCTCGAGCGCGCTGGCCATGCCGGTGGCGTTGTCGTCGGCTCCCGGTGCGGCCACTGTCGGCGAGTCGGATATGGAGTCGAAGTGCGCCATCACGCCGTAGAGCCGGCCGGTGTCCCGTCCCGGAAGCTCGCCCACCACGTTGACGACGAGATATCCCTGCCACGTGAGGAACTCCTCGTACCAGACGTCGAAGCCGTACGATTCCAGCTCCCGATAGAGGAACTCGGCCGCGATCTGGCTGCCAATCGTGGTGTAGTGTCTGGTGCCAACACTGCCGCCGTCGGCGGCACCCATAGCCTGAAACTCGGCGATCAGCGATGCGATGCGATCGCTGTCCACCTGGTTCCGCAGCCCCCCGAGATCGCTTTCCGCCAACTCGGATAGGTCATCAGGCTGAGCCGCCGTTTCCGCTGGGGCGGGCGCGAATTTCTCGACTGTCAGCCCGGCATCGAGCGAGGCACGGACATCCGCCGGCACCGATGGAGCCTCGACGAGGTAGTGAAGACCAGCATTGTCGATCACCTCACCGAGCTCATACGGAGCCCACTCCACCTGACCCGGGCCCGGCAGGGTCGCCATGTAGAGCCGCAGCGTGTCCGCACTCTCGCGCACCACGGTGGTCTCCAGCTGGGTTGCGATGGCGCCCATCTGCTCCGGCTGGGCGATGAACCAAAGCCAGTCCTCTCCGGCAAAAGAAGGGCGAGTGCCAGTCGATCCCAGTACCCGCGCCGCCTCCGAAGAACGCTCGACCCTGGCCAAACAGGCCTCGCTGCACAAGGCAGCCAAATCCTCTCGG
>DASYWL010000347.1:0-3498 GCA_035936055.1 Thermomicrobiales bacterium | reverse complement strand
TGAGCTCGGGCGTCGACGTAGGTGCTTCCGTCGGCACCGCCGTTGGCTCCGGCGTCTCGGTCGGGACAGGAGTCTCAGTGGGCTCCGGTGTTTCCGTTGGCTCAGGTGTGGGAGTCGGTGTTTCGGTCGGTGTGGCAGTAGGGGATGACGTCCCGGTCGGTGTGGCGGTTGGTTCAGGCGTGGCCGTCGAGGTCGCAGTGGGCTCAGGTGTCGGGGTTGGGGTTGCGGTCGGCTCCGGCGTCGCGGTGGGCTCGGGCGTTTCGGTCGCGGTCGGTTCGGGAGTCTCCGTCGGTGTAACGGCTGGCTCGGTTGGTGTCGCGGTGGGAGCCTCGGCGGGTCCGACTGACTGGTAGGTCACCAGCGAGTCGCCAACCCGAAGGTGCACGGCACTGAACGAGCCGGGAGACTCGCCAGCGGCAGCCAGCGCCGGGAAGCGAAGCGCGCAGCCACCTCGTTGGAGGCCGCTGGGATCCGGTGTCTCGCCGGCGGTGAGCTGAAACTCCTGTCCGGCAAAGATCATGCGGTCGGGGAAGATGGTGGGCACTCCATTCTCGCCGATCGCAATGTAGCGCACGAGGCCGCCCTCCGCTCCGGTGGCAAAGAGCACGTCGAAGGGCTGCTCGGCAGATGACGCGTACAGCGTGCGTCCATCCTCTGTCGTGCCGACCTCGACAAGCTGGTCGGTGGTTAGGTCTGGTTCGATGCCGGTCGGTACGTAGACGAACCCCGCGCCTTCGATGGTGCTGGCGTCGACCGTGGCGACGGCGCAGCTGCTGGCCGGAGCGGTGAGGTGTTCCGGCAGGTAGCGGCGCGCTCCTCCGGTGTCGCTCGGTACGTAGACGGCACCGAGCGGGTCTGCCTCTCCCTTCGCGTAGACCGGCGTGCCGTTTGCTGTCTCGGCGACCTGCTGCAGCTGTCCGAGGTCAACCGGCACGACGCGGTCGAACTGGTAGCGCTCGTCGCCGATGACGATCTCGTCGACCGCCGGTGCCTGCTGGCCTGGAGGTTGCTCGCCCTGCGCCCACGCGAGCGAGCCCGCGCTCGGTACGAGACCGGCCAGTATCGCCAGCACCACCATCAAGCGCGTCAACCCGGATCGCATTTCCGCCACCTCCGCTGCGTGAAGCCTCTGAACGTTCGCTGATGCCTGCCTGGTACCGCAGATATTACGCTACTTGGACTGGCAATACACGATGTGCAGCTTCGCGCATTTTCGGGTAGGCTGTCGAGAGTTGCAAAACCTATGGCTGTCGCGGTCCATCTGCGACAGACAGCACGGCTCCGGTCAGCTCACGAGGAGAGGGAAACGATGCGAACGTCGGCGCACTCGCGGTACTGGCTCGTCCGGGTGCTTGTTCTCGGCATGCTCATGCTAGGGCTCAATCCCGTGTTGGGATTCATCGGCGGCGCAGCCGCGCAGGAGGGGGAGCAGGAGACACCCGGGCCGGTCGTCAATGTCGAGCTGGTTTTCGACTCGTCCGGCTCGATGGCCCAGGAGGTCGCTCCCGGCGTGACGCGCATCGAGGCCGCCAAGAGCGTCCTCAATGATGTGATCGACGCGATGCCCGAGCGGGAAGGGGTGAACGTCGGCTTCCGCGTCTATGGGCACGAGGGCAGCAACCAGGAGGCTGACCGCGAGGAGAGCTGCCAGTCGACCGATCTGGTGGTGCCGATCGAGGGGGTCAACAAGGAGGCGCTGCGCGAGGCCGTCGCACGTTACGAACCGGTTGGCTGGACGCCGATCACGCTCGCGCTTCAGGAAGCGGCAGAGGACTTCAGCGCGCCGCAGGAGAACGAGCGCAACGCCGTCGTGCTCGTCACCGACGGCCTCGAGACGTGTGGTGGCGATCCCTGTGCGGCGGCCGAAGCGCTTGCCCAGGGTGATGTCAGCGTAACGACGTATGTCATCGGTTTCGCTCTGGCCGAGGGCGAGCAGGAGACGCTCCAGTGCATCGCTGATGCCGGTGGTGGTCTCAACCTCGGGGCCGGCAGTGCCGAGGAGCTCAACCGGGCACTCTTTACAGTGCTGGAGGAGCTGCAGGTCGTCGTGCAGACAGGCTTCCTCGAAATCGAGGCCTTCGGCGACGTCTTCCCGCGCGCGACCATCGTCTGCCGCGCCGGCGCGACCGATTCCAATCCCGAGGGTGAGGAGCAGACGGTGGTGCTCACCGACTCCAATCGCGTTGAGCTCAACGTCGGCCTCTGCGAGGTCAGCTGGGTGAACCCGAGCGGCAGCGAGACGGAGATTCTTGTCAACATCCTGCCTGACGAGACGACGTGGGTCAGAGGTTCATTGCTCAAGTTCCCGCAGGGGGCCGGCGAGATCTATATCGTCACGGATCTGGGCGGGACCGTGATCTGGCAGGATCAGTTCGAGCAGGGTGATTTCGTGTGGGTGCTGCCAGGGATCTACCGCATGGAGCTGCTGGAGCGAGTCGGTGATCCGATTCTGATATCGGCCGAGGTCCAGACCCTGCCAGGCACGGTCACGCAACTGGAGATTTTCACCGCCGGGTCATAGTGACCCACCACAATTCGAACCTCGCTCAGGCCGCATCTGGAACCACTTCCGGGTGCGGCTTCTTCATGTACAACGTCACTCGCTCCTGCGTCGATTGCCAAAAGCGCGCAACCGTTGCGCGACTGGAGGATCCGGCATAGGACTCCGCGAAGGGAATCTGCGAAAACACCAACGGGAATTCGTTTTCGAGTCAGAGACATAACCAGGCAGCCGTGGAAGACAGGCGTGCTCACGTGAGAGCAGGCGTGCCGGTACCTGCTGCGCGCGGCGAACCACTGCAAGAACGTTCGAGGAGCGACAGATGCGATTGAATCGTCGGCAGTTTCTTGGGGTGGCGGTCGGTCTCCCGGCGAGCATGATGATGGGTCTTGCAGTGGCGAACGCTGCCCTGGCGGTCTTCCGGCGATCAGATGGGGAGGTGCATGGCATCGACCCTGCCGACATGGACCTGTCAGTCGATCCGCGGGACGACTTCTACCGGTACGCCAACGGAGGGTGGCTGGGCCGCGTCACACCTCCCGAGGTGCGGTCTTCTTCGAGGCCAATGTCCCTTGTAGCCACCACGTACAGCACATGCGACCATGCTGCCTTAGGTGAGCAGGGGAGGCAAATATCTTGAGCACGGCGCGGATCATCATTGACAGGGATTACCGGATCGGCGAGATCGACCCTCGGCTCTACGGCTCGTTCATCGAGCACCTGGGCCGGGCGGTCTACGGCGGCATCTACGAGCCCAACCACCCCACCGCCGACGAGCAGGGCTTCCGGCAGGACGTGCTGGACGTTGTTCGCGAGCTCGGCGTGCCGTACATCCGCTATCCCGGCGGCAACTTCGTCTCGGGCTACAACTGGGAGGATGGTGTCGGCCCGGTCGAGGACCGCCCCCGTCGTCTCGATGCGGCCTGGAAGACGACCGAGCCGAACCTGGTTGGCACTAACGAGTTCGCCGCGTGGGCGCAAAAGGCCGGTGCCGAGGT
>DASYWL010000346.1:0-7774 GCA_035936055.1 Thermomicrobiales bacterium | reverse complement strand
CTGACCTATGCCGTGATCGACCCGAGGGTGCGCGTCCGATGAGCAGCCAGGCGATGACCAGGACGGAAACCGCGACGCTGGAGGAGATGGGCAGGATGCCGCCGGCGCGCAGCGAGCGCAGCCGCATCTGGCGCCGCTTCGTGCGCTACAAGCCGGGACTTGTCGGCCTCACTGTCATCGGCCTGCTCGTCATCCTCGCCGTCTTCGCCCCGTGGATCGCTCCGCACAGCCCGACCGAAACCGAGACATCCCTCCGCGGAGCAGCTCCTTCGGCCGAGTACCTGCTCGGCAACGACGACATCGGACGGGACATTCTCAGCCGCATCATCTACGGCGCGCGCGTGGCGCTGATCGTCGGGCTCGGGGCGACGGCCATCGCCGTGACCATCGGTGTCACGATTGGGGCGACCGCTGGATACTTCGGGGGCCGCGTCGACTTCATCCTCTCGCGCTTCGTCGACACCCTGATGGCCTTTCCGTTGCTGGCGCTGCTGCTGACCCTCTCCTCCGTTTTCGGCCCGAGCCTCCGCAACGTCGTCATCGTCATCGGGCTGACCGTCTGGGCGTCGTATGCCCGCCTTGTCCGCGCCGAGGTGCTCAGCCTGCGTGAGCGCGACTTCGTCCTCGCCGCCCGAGCGATCGGTGCCGGCGACCGCCGCATCATCTTCCGGCACATCGTGCCGAACGCACTCGGCCCGGTAATAGTCATCGCCAGCCTCGCAATCGGAGGCGTTATCATTCTCGAGTCGGCGCTGTCGTTCCTCGGGCTCGGCGTCTCGCGCCCGACCGCCTCGTGGGGCACGATGCTCTCGGATGGCCGTGAGTTCATCCGCAACTATCCGCACATCGCCATCGCGCCCGGCATCGCAATCACCATCACCGTACTCTCCTTCAACCTCGTCGGCGACGGGCTGCGGGATGCGCTCGACCCACGACAGAAGGAGTAGCCTTCGGACCAGAAGGCCCGATGACACCCCGCTTCTCCCCCAACAGGCAGAATCGAGCTCCCTGAAACCGGCTGGTACCAACTCGCTCGACATTCGCCTCTCCGGTGGCGGGGAAACCGTCGCGGAGACGCGCACCTACGAACTCCCCGAGTCCGATGAGGCAGCGACCTTCGCTGAGCGCGCTGAGATCTATACCGGGGCAACCAATGTGCAATCCGGTGGCACCGAGACGGTCGATGGCGTCGAAACAAAGATTCTGACTTTCTATCTGCTGTCGAAAACCGGGCAGAGTGGAGCCTGGTTCGCGTGGTGGGTCGACCCGGACACCGGCAACCTGCTGCGCCTGGCGATGATCGCGAAGATGCACTTCATGGTCTGGAACCTCACGGACATCAACGAGAGATTCACGATCGAGCCGTCTCCCGTGAGTGCTGTGGCGACGCCGTTGCCAAGCGATCCGCAGGGACCAGCAGGAGTGTCCGGGCAGCTTTCCAGGTGACTTCACCGGCCGAATGGCACCCGGGGTGATCGCCACACCTCCCCCGGTCCACGCTTCGCTCAGCGTGACGACCGGCTGACGCTTGCGCTCGCTCTGTACGTCCCGGCACCAGCCTTGCAGTGGCAACGACACGACGTCTCTCGCGACGTAGTACATTGGAGGTTCTGCCATGAGCGAGCACATCTCGATCGACGACAACGCCGTTGCCAACATCGCGTCCGAGGATCCAGCTACCACAATCGCAGACGACATTGCCTACCACCATCTCGGCATCGTCAACGCCGTCTACATCGGCATGCCAGGCAGCGTCGACTGGGTGCTGGTCGACGCCGGCATCCCGGGCACCGCGCGCTTCATCCGCAAAGCGGTGGAGGAGCGCTTCGGCAAGGGCGCCAAGCCAGCAGCCATCATCATGACTCACGGTCATTTCGATCACGTCGGCGCGCTCAAGAGCCTCGCCTCCGATTGGGAGGTGCCGATCTACGCCCATCCGCTGGAAGTGCCCTACCTCAGCGGCTCTACCGCCTATCCAGCCCCCGATCCAAGCGTCGGCGGTGGCATGATGGCGGCGCTCTCCCGCTTCTTCCCGAAGGGGCCGGTCGACGTGAAGGAGTGGCTGCAGACTCTTCCGCCGGATGGCAGTGTCCCGCAGCTGCCGGGTTGGCGCTGGCTCCATACCCCCGGCCACACCGAGGGGCATATCTCCCTTTGGCGGGAGTCCGACCGCTCAATGATCGCCGGGGACGCGTTCGTCACAACCGATCAGGAGTCGATCTACGCGGTCGCGAAGCAGAAGCCGGCCCTGCAGGGCCCGCCGACGTATCTCACGCCGGACTGGCCATCGGCGCGGCAGTCGGTGCGGACGCTTGCCGATCTCGAGCCGGAACTGGCGATTGCCGGGCACGGCCCGGCGCTCCATGGGCCAGAACTGAAGATCAAGCTGAAACTGCTCGCCGACCGATTCGACGAAATCGCGGTCCCCGACCACGGCAAATACGTGCCGGAGGGCATGCGCGACGAGGACACGTAGGGTACGGCGGAGAAGTCTGCCAAGCAGAAACATGGCCGTATGGCAGCCTTCTCGGTTTTGCCTGGAACGACGGACACGTCAAGGTTGCCAACGAGTGCGAGCTATTTGACAGCCTTCCATAACCCAGTGCCGCTAGTACGTCGAGGAACGCGCGATCCGTGCGCTGTCTCTTCTCTTGCGAACGCATCGAGCGAGGAGAATTGGCGCACCGGGTCGGGCGGTTCGAAATCAACCACGCACGCCCGCCAGCACCCTGACCGGGCCGCGCCCCCCGGCAGCATCGCCGCCCTCCGCTCCCCATCCCGGTCAGTCAGCGGCCAGAGGGCGATCGGCATCTTCGGCGCGGCGCTCTTCGCGTGGGACCGGCTGTCCCACCCGCTGCTCAACGCGCGCGAGCCGGAGACCGTTGAGCGTGACGACCACCGACGTGCCGACGTCCGCCAGTACCGCGATCCACAGGCTGACGAACCCGAAGACGCCCAGCAGCAACGCGAGTAGTTTGGTAATCAGCGAGAGGGTGACGTTCTGCCGAATGATTGCCACCGTGCGCCTCGAAAGGCCAAACAGCCGCGACGTCGCCTCCAGATCATCCCGCATCAGTGCCAGATCGGCGCTCTCCAGCGCGACGTCGGACCCTGCCACGCCCATCGCGATGCCGACATCGGCCGCTGCCAGCGCCGGGGCGTCGTTGATGCCGTCTCCGACCATCGCTACCGGCCCGTACCGCTTCCGGAGATCGGCGACGACAGCGGCCTTCTCATCCGGCAACAGCTCGGCACGCACTTCGTCGACCCCGACCTCCGCCGCGATCCGCTCGGCCACTTCCTGGCGGTCGCCCGTGAGCACCACCAGTCGCTCGACGCCGACACGCCGAAGAGCACCCAGCGCCTCGCGCGCGCGCGGCCGGATCTTGTCAGCGATGACGATGGCCCCGTACAGATCGCCTGACGAGGTGCCGACGGCCAGCACGGAGCGACCCTGCGCCGCCTCGGCCAGCGTCACATCAGCAAGCCAACGGCGAGCGCCGCCTTGCAGACCGCTCTCAAGCATCAGCCGCTCGCTGCCGACCACGATCTCGGCGCCGTCGACGCTCGCCCTTGCGCCGCGGCCCGGGATCGCCGAAAAGCCGGGCGCCGCCGGAATCGGAACATCATCGTAGAGTGCTCTGGCGACCACCGCGCGGGCGAGTGGGTGCTCAGATCCCTGCTCTACCGCAGCCGCGATGCGCACCAAGTCCTGCTCGCCGTGGTCGCCATACGGCACCACCGCGGTGACTGCCGGACGCCCGAGGGTCAGTGTGCCCGTCTTGTCGAAGGCGACCACCTTTGCACGGCCGGCCCCCTCCAGTGCCGCACCGCCCTTGACGAGGATGCCGGCCCGGCTGGCGGCACCGACCGCCGAGACGATCGAGACCGGCGTGGAGATCACGAGCGCGCAGGGACAGGCGATCACGAGCAACACCAGCGCCCGGTAGACCCACGTGTCCCAGTCGCCGGCGAGAGCGCCTCCGGCTAGCGCAATCACCGCAGCAAGCGCCACGACGATGGGCGTGTAGACGGCGGCGAAACGATCGACCAGCTGCTGCGACGGGGCACGGCTGGCCTGCGCCTCCTCGACGAGATGGACGATACTGGCCAGCATCGACTGTGATGAGCGCTTCGTGACCCGTATGTCGAGCACGCCCGAGCCGTTAAGCGTGCCGGCAAAGACTTCGTCGCCCGCCTCTCGCTCCACCGCCATCGACTCGCCGGTGATCGGCGCCTGGTCGATGGCGGAGAACCCCTCGACGACCTCGCCGTCGGCTGGCAACCGCTCGCCGGGTCGTACGCGGACGAGGTCGCCCGGCTCCAGCGAGTTGGCAGCCACCGTCGTCTCGACTCCGTCGCGCACGACCCGCGCCTCCTGCGGCGTCAGGTCGAGCAGCGAGCGGATCGCGTTGCGGGTGCGGTCGAACGTGATCGCTTGGAGGGTCGTGCCGACCGAAAAGAGCACCACTACCAGGGCGCCCTCGGACCACTCGCGGAGGATCGCCGCGCCGATCACCGAGACGGTCATCAGCACATTCATGTCGATGCGGCGAGCCTGCAGCGCTGCCACACCGGCGCGTATGATCTGGTGCCCACCGAGCACGATCGCGGCGGCGAAGAGGGCAACCTCGAGCCAGTCGAGCTCAGTCAGCTGGCCGACGGTGAAGCCCGCAAACCAGAGCGCGGCACCGACGGTGGCGGGGATGAGCTTGCGGTGCCGCCACCAGGGCGTGGTTGCCGTCACCCGCCGCCCGCTCTCACCACGCAGCGCGGCGGTGTAGCCAGCACGGTCCACGGCTGCGTTCACTGACCGAACGAGATCATCGTCACTGCCTCTGGGATCGCGTCGTCCCACGGTGAGGGTGCCTGAGGCGAAATTGACCGTAGCGCGTTCCACATGGGGAAGGTGCCAAACAGCGCGCTCAACACTGCGGGCACAGTCAGCACAGTCCATGCCGGTCACATCGAAGACATAGGGCGCATCGGCCTCGGCCGTGGGCTCGGCGTCCGTTCGGTCGCTCATGCGGTCACCTCCTTTCGACCGGCCCCCGTCTCGCTGCTGTGTTCACCTGCCACAGCGAGCAGCTGCAGCACGTGGTCATCGTCGAGTGCATAGTAGGCGACCTTCCCCTCCCGGCGACGCCGGACCAGCCGGTGGGTTCGGAGCACGCGCAGCTGATGGGAGACCGTGCTGCGGTTCACACCCGTCGCTGCGGCAAGATCGCAGACACAGAGCTCCCCTGCCGCGAGCGCCGTGAGCACCCGGATCCGGGTGGGATCGCCGAGAACCGCGAAGAGACTGGCAACGTCACTGCATGCAGCAGCATTGCGGAGAGTCCTGCGTGCCTCCATCACCGCGCGGGGATGAATCGCGTCAACCTCCCAGTCGCGCTCTGCCTCGATCAAGGGCTTGGGGAACGTCCGCATGGGCTCCTCCTGATATGTGCATCGTCATACACATGACTGTCTATGGCGAGTCTACCAATGCACATGTGTACCTGCAAACACACGTTTGTGCGCGGAAACCCGACCGAGGTGAGTCGGCTCGCTGGAAAGTCATTCCGACCCCCGCAGAGAGCTGCCGATCCTCGTCTCCACAATTGCCCTCCTCGATGCTGTCAGCCATAACGGCGGTCAGCCCTGACGACATCACGACTGCCCCGGTCACAGCTCGCCCCGGGTCAGTCCGACGCATGCCGCCGTACGGAGCATTGCGGAGTCGTCCCTTTGCGACGGCCCGTCACTCGGCGGAATCCGCCCCGCCGTCCGGCTCCTGCCCAGGGACGGACTCCTCGGTCTCCACCGTCGGTGAAACCGCCAGCGCCGACAACATGCCAATAACGGTCGCCACCTGCTGCGGTGCCAGCTCGAATATGCCCCGCTCCTGCTGGGCGACGAGATCCACGTTCTGGAGCACGTTGAGGTGGTGGTAGGCCGCTCCGGAGGTCCCGAGGTCAAGCGAGCTCACCAGTTCGCTTACCGACATCGGCTGCCGCAGCAGCGCGATCAGGATCGACAATCGCTGACGATGCCCGACGGCGGAGAGCACCGCCGCCGCGGGCTCCAGATCAATTGGCAGAACGCTGTCGGTCGTGACGTTCTCGAGCTGCCAGCGCACTACTCGCGACACACCGTTGGCTCCCGGCAGCCGGACGCTACCGTAGCCACTCACGCGACCCTGAGCCTCGCCATCGGCCAACTGCGTCTCGATTTGACGCAGCTTGCGGCTCGTGCGCTTCCGCGATCCGGCGGCAGCCGACTCGGCGGCCGCCTCGACTCGGACGTGCTCCTTCAGCGCCCAAACGGCCTCCGAGAGCGCCTGGACATCCGAGCGGAGCTTGGCGATCGCCTTGTCGGTTTTCTTGCCCATCGTCCAGCCCTCCACGCGACGCACCCGATGCGGGTTCCTATTCGATTTGGGGGTTTCCGTCATCATACCGCACCTGCTCCAGCACGCCGCAGCCTGCGCGATACGGCCCACTCTCTACCAAGCTCGCGGCCGACTTGGAGTACACCGGCGGCATGAACGGCCGAATGAATTGCGTAGCGGCACCTCCCGAGGGTTCCTGGCTGGTACGGAATTTGCTCGAAGGGAAGTTGAGGAGTCCGAGCGACGGCAAATGCTCCCCTATCGGCAGGAGGTTATTCACGATGGCCAATGCAAGCAAGGACGATCTGATCAAGGGTCTGAACGACGATCTCGCTGGCGAGTACAACGCGATCATCAGCTACCTCCAATACTCGGCGAAGGTCAACGGTCCCTACCGACCACAGCTCGTCGAGTTCCTGCAGGCGGATATTCCGGACGAGCAGGCGCACGCACAATACCTGGCCGACAAGATCGCGTCACTCGGTGGCGAGCCAACGGTCGAAACCACGACCGGTGAAGACATCCGGCGACACGCGCGAGATGCTCCAGTTCATCTATGAGGCGGAACGAGACACCGTCGAGAACTACCGCAAGCGCATCGACCAGGCGGAGGCCTGCGGAGAAACCGGCCTAAAGGTACAGCTGGAGGACATGCTCAGCGTCGAGACACGTCACCGCGACGAGGTCAAGAAGATCCTCGGCGGATCATGGAACGAGCGTGCGGCCTTGCTCCATCACAAATCGGAGCGGCATCACCAACGCCCGGGGCAATTCAAGCTCCGGGCGTTCTCCATTCCGGCATTCTTGCTACAGGGCAACTCGGAATCGGACCAGTGGCAGGGCGTATGCCGCCGAAACGCTGCGAGCCTGCCCGACTCAGTGCTTGCGGGAGCCAAGCCACATGCGGATGATCGCGAGATCGTGTGGGAAGGCCAGCTCCGGCAGGGCGTCGAGCCGCCACCAGCGGAGCTCGGCAAGATCGTCGTCTGCGCTCGGCTCACCGCTGAACGCAATGGCGGGGTAGACCACGAGCACGACCGTCTCGCCCGGAGCGGAGATCAGTGTCAGCACGGGACCGAGTTCGACCGTGAGCCCGGTCTCCTCCAGTGTCTCGCGGCGGGCGGCATCCTCGACGCGCTCCCCGCGCTCGACAAAACCAGAGGGAAAACTCCACTTGCCCGGTTCCCGGGTGTGTACGCCACGGCGGCCCAGCAGCACTTCCTCTTCCCGCCCGATGAGCACCGCGACAGCGAGCTTCGGGTCAAGGTAGGTCGTCGTTCCGCATGACGTGCAGACCGGTCGCATGCGACCATCCCGGCAGACATCGTGAGTTGGCGCGCCACAGCGCTGGCAGAACATCGACATCGGGCTCCTCCGTTCGGCCTCACCGTAGCATGGAGC
>DASYWL010000345.1:0-4067 GCA_035936055.1 Thermomicrobiales bacterium | reverse complement strand
ACGCTGAAGCCGAGACCGATGACGGCAATGCCGCCAATCATCGCGTACGGGGAGTTGAGCGCTGCACTCCCGATCATCCCGACGGCGCCCATGACCCCGGCGATCTGCAGAATACGCATCGACGGGAGACGTTCGCTGATGCCGTCGCCGGAGAACCGGCCGACTAGCAGCGCCAGCGAGTAGACGGAGTAGGCGAGCGAGGCGACCAGTGGGGTAGCCTCCAGCTCTCGCTGGATGAGCAGGGCCGCCCAGTCGGCGATCGCCTCGTCGGCGATGCCGGTGATCAGCGCGATCGCGCCAATCGTCCACAGCGCACGCGGCAGCATGCCAGCGCCTCGCCACTTGCGCTTCGCGGCCAGACGCTGCGTTGTTGGGGTTGGAGTCGTGTCATCGGGGATGAGCAAGGTGCTGACGGTCGAGAACATCAGCACGGCGGGCACGCCGGGGATGATGAACTGCCACTCGAGCGGCAGCCCTGCGGTCGCAGCGAAACCGATGCTGACCGAGCCGACCAGGGCGCCGAGGCTGAACGACCCATGCGCGCGGGAGAGGATCGAGCCGACGGTGCGGCGCTCGATCTCGACGCCCTGTGCGTTGAGGGCGATGTCGAGCGCGCCGTGGGTGAATCCCGCCAGGGCCAGCGCGACCATCAGCCAGAACGTATTTGGGGCGAGGGCGAGTGCTGGAAAGAGCAATCCACGCATCACACCGGCGGCGCGAATGATCGTACGACTGCCGCAACGACTTGTCAGGCCCGCCGTCACGGGGAAGGCAACCAGGGCCCCGGCCGAGAAGGCGGGCAGGACCGCGCCAAGCTGGGCCGTGCCCATGTCGAGCTTGTTTGCGACGCTGGGGATACGCGCGATCCAGATGCCCCACATCGTACCGCTCGATGCGAAGAGCAAAGCGAGGGCAACGTAGTAGGGCAGCGTTCGCGGCAGTTGGAGGGCGAACGGCATACGGGACCATCTCGCGGCTGGGCAGGAAGGCAGTGACTTGGCAGAACCCGAAAAGGGATCGGCAGCGGGGTGACCGCTGTCCGGCAGAACTATATCGCCCGGCAATCGACAGGGCAACCGTGCATGCCTGTCCGGTGTCCTGCAGATCGGTTGGTCGTGCACGGGGCATGCTGGGCGTACCACGCACCTTTGCAGGGTCGGCCCGACCGCACAAAGGTCAGCGTGCGTCGTTGTGCTATCCCTTGACGGCGCCGAGCGTGAAGCCGGCGATGAACCGGTCGAGGAAGTAGTTGTAGAGCAGTGCCACCGGAAAGGCGACCAGCGCTGCCGCCGCCATCAGCGACTGCCAGAAGTAGACGTCACCGCGGATCAACTCGGTGAAGACACCAACGCTCACGGTCTTCTCCCCCGAGGACTGCACGAACGCCAGCGCGTAGACGAACTCGTGGAGGGTCAGCGTGAACGAGAAGATGACGACCGTGAGGATGCCCGGCAGCGACACGGGAATGACGGTCTTCCAGATCGCCTGGATGCGGCTGTAGCCGTCGATCATCGCCTGCTCTTCGATGTCCCATGGCACGCCGCGGAAGAACCCCATGAGTAGCCACGTGCAGAAGGGAATGGTGAACGTCGGGTAGACGAGCACCATCGACCACTTCGAGTTCTGCAGCCCGACGTCGGCCACCACGCCCGTCAGCGGGATGAAGAGGAGCGTCGGCGGCACCAGGTAGACGAGGAAGATCAGGATGCCGAGGCTCTCGCCCCAGCGTCCGGTGAGCCGGGTGAGCGCATAGGCCGCCGGCACCACGATCACCACCGTGATGAGCACCACGAAGAGCGCCACCAGCAGGGTATTGAAGATGAAGGTGCGGTAGCTGGTTTGGTTCCAGAGGAGATCCAGGTTGGCCATCGTCGGCGGGTCGTTGTAGACGAACGGGTTGTTGTTCGGGTTGTAGAGGTCGCTGTCGGCCTTGAACATCGTCAGGACCATCCACGCGAACGGCAGGGCCGCGAACATCGCGAAGAAGGTCGCCGCAAAGTAGAGCACGATGCGGCCGGCGATGCGCTTGCCGCGGTACGTCTCGGCCCGTTCGCGATGAAGGTCGGAGACGGGTGCGCGGCCGGTCACGGCGGTCTGGCGGGACATGGATCAGGCTCCTTCCCCACCACCGCGCCGCGCGAGGCGGAGCATGGCGATGGCGATGGCGACCAGCACAGGCAGCAGGAAGAGTGCGATTGCGGCGCCCTGAGCAAGGTCACCGCCCTGAATGCCCTTGAAGTAGGCCCATGACGCGAGGACCTGGGTGTCGTTGACGGGACCGCCGCGCGTCAGCACGAGCGCGATTGTGAGGTCGGTGAAGGCGAAGACCACCGCGAACAACAGGGCGACGGCCATGATCGGCAGCAGCAGCGGCAGGCGGATGTAGACGAGCTGTCGCCAGAAGCCGGCGCCATCGATATCCGCGGCATCCTTGATGTCCTGCGGGATCGCAGTCAGGCCGGCGAGCAGGATTACGGTCGCCAGTGGCAACGTGCGCCAGATGTGGACGAGGATTACTGCACCTTGCGCCAAGTGGGAGGTGCCGAGCCAGTACATGTTCCGGGCCGGTCCGAACGGCGTGTCCGGCCCGAGGAGGCCAATCTCGCGCAGCAGCCAGTCGATTGGGCTGTAGACGGAGTCGAGCATCCAGAACCAGCCGAGCACGCCCAGCGCCACGGGCGTCGTCCACGGCAGCAGCACGAGGAAGCGGACGAACCGCTTGCCCCTGAAGTTGGCGGTAAGCACCATCGCCAGGAGGTTGGCGAGGATGATCACGATCAGCTGGGAGATGCCGGTGAAGACGAGCGTGTTGCGCAGCGCCTTCCGGAAGGTGCTGTCGTTGAGGATCGCGCGGAAGTTGTCCAGCCCGACGAAATCGTCGCGGGTGATGCGCGGGTCTCCGACCGTGACGCCGCTGAAGGCATAGAGCACGGCGAGTACGAGCGGCAGGCCGACCAAGGCGAGGATGTAGACCACCGCCGGCAGCAGGAAGAGCGGTCCGAGGATCCCCTCGCGCTCGAAGGTATAGCGCTCGCCGGTGGTTGGCGCGGAGCTCATGCGCGCACCTCCTCAGTGCTGGAGGTCGAGATCCTCAGCGTCGATTCACGCTTCCGCAGGCCGGTGCCCTTGTCGAAGATGCGAAGCGCACTGTTCGGGATGGCGATCTCGATGTCGCCACCCTCCTCAACCGGCATCGGCATCGACGCCGCCGTGCGAGCCACCACGCGTTCGCCGCCTATCTCACCATAGATGAGTTTTTCTGAGCCGAGGTACTCCTCGCGTGTCTCCGCGAGCGTCAGTGTCAGCCAGGAGCTGCCGTCCAGGTTCTCAGTGGACTTGGCGAACTCGACCGCTTCCGGGCGGAACCCGAGCAGCTCGTCACCACGCTCGACGAGGTTCATCGGCGGGGAGCCGAGGAAGGTTGCGACAAAGGTGTCGGCCGGGTCTTCGTAGATCTCGTGCGGAGTGCCGAACTGCCGAATGCTGCCCTCGCTGATCACCGCGATCCGGTCGCCGAGGCCCATTGCCTCGACCTGATCGTGCGTGACATAGATGGTGGTGGTGCCGACCTCGCGCTGGAAAACCTGCAGCTCGTCTCGGGCTGAGGCCCGGCGCTGCGCGTCCAGGTTCGAGAGCGGCTCGTCCAGCAGGAAGACATTCGGCTCGCGGACCAGCGCCCGGGCCAGCGCGACGCGTTGTCGTTGGCCGCCGGAAAGCTGGCGCGGCTTGCGGTCGAAATACTGGTCGATGCCGAGAATGCCCGCAGCCCACCGCACCTTCTGATCGATCTCCTGCTTGCCGAGCTTGGCCGCCTTGAGCGGGAACGAGATGTTGTTGTAGACGGTCATGTGCGGGTAGAGCGCGTAGCTCTGGAAGACCATCGCGATCTGCCGCGCACGAGGCGGCAGATCGTTCACGACGCGATCCCCGATGAGGATCTCGCCAGATGTCGGCTTTTCCAGGCCACCGATCATGCGGAGGAGCGTGGTCTTGCCACACCCGGACGGGCCGAGCAGCACCACGAATTCGCCATCCTCGGTTCGGAGATCGATGCCGTTGACCGCGGG
>DASYWL010000344.1:0-4388 GCA_035936055.1 Thermomicrobiales bacterium | reverse complement strand
CTTCTACGAGCCCTCGACCCGTACCCGCCTCAGCTTCGAGAGTGCGATGCTGCGTCTTGGTGGGCAGGTGATCTCCACCGAGAACGCGCGCGAGTTCTCCTCGGCGATCAAGGGCGAGACCGTCGAGGACACGGTGCGGATCATTGCCGGCTACGCCGACGGGGTCGTGATCCGGCACTACGAGCGTGGCGCCGCCGCCCGAGCGGCGGCCGTATCTCCGGTGCCGGTGATCAACGGCGGCGACGGTCCCGGCGAGCATCCCAGCCAGGCGCTCCTCGATCTCTACACGATCCATCACGAGCTCGGTACGTTCGACGGTCTCACCATCGCCCTGGTTGGCGATCTGCGTTACGGCCGCGCGGCGAGGTCGCTTGCCCTGTTGCTCGGCATGTCGCGCGGTACGCGGCTGATCTTCGTTGCCCCGCCCGCTGTTCCCATGGGCATGGACGTAAAGCAGGCCCTCGATCGGCGGGGCGTGGTCTGGCAAGATACTCCGGATCTCGCCGCGGCCATGTCGGAGTCGGACGTGGTTTATCAGACGCGCATCCAGCGCGAACGCTTCGCCACGCCCGACGAGGCGCGTGCAGCCGAGGGACACTACCTCATCAACGCAGCAACAATGACGCACATGAAGCAGCGGTCGATCCTGCTGCACCCTCTTCCACGCGTTGAGGAGATCTCCGCGGACGTCGACAGCGACCCGCGTGCTGCCTACTTCCGCCAAGCCGAGAATGGCGTCTACGTCCGCATGGCGCTTCTGCACGCACTACTGTCGACATAATCACAGGGCCCGCGCAACGGCAACCGGGCGGGGTCACTCAACGTCGAAGGACCTCCGGGCCCTGCCGATGGAGGGTCCGCTCGCGTTCCCATCGGTTCGTCTCTGCCCGGCGACGGTGGATCAGAGCAGAGGCCCCCAGTCCGATCACCGCGGCGGCCAGCACCGCGAATACCTGGACGACGCCGAACAGATCGGCGAACGCCGCCGCGAAGAAGATCGGCACGAAGGATGCCGTGTTGGAGACGGTGAAGAAGGTTGCGTACACCCGTGCCCGGACCGCCTCGTGCGATCTCTCCTGCAACATGGTCTGGGAGGGCACGAGGATGAAGGCGTTGCAGAGACCGAGGGCGGTCGCCAGCAACGCTGCGGCGATCGTGACCAGCCAGACCGGCGCCAACCCGTCGAGCCACAACCCGTCCAGCACGTAGCGTACGGCCGCAATGCCGCCAAGCATGACTCCCGCGAGCGTGAGCGCGATGTCGATCAGCCAGCCGCGGCCAAATCGTCGCGCCACGCGAGGCACGAGCAGCACGCCGACCAGTACGCCGACTCCGGCCGGCGCGACGATGTAGCCGATGTCCTCCTTGTCGAGGCCGACGATGCCAGTGATGAACTCCGGTCCCAAAGCCGCGATCATCAGGAACGTCGTCTGGGCGAGCGTCAGGTAGCCGATCGCTCGAATCAGGATCGGGTCCTGCAGGATGTAGACGAGGCCCTCCTTGATGTCGCTCATCACCACCGACAAGTTGAAACCGCCGGGCACCTTGACAGCATGCACGGGCGTGGGCGGGATCGTCATGACGAGTGCTGCGCAGGCGATGTAGATGACCACCGTCACCGCAAACAGCGTGTCGATGCCGAGGAGCTTGGCGAACACGGGGCCGGCGGCCGCGAACCCGGCCAGCTGGGCGCCCGTGAACGTGAGGTTGAAGAGCGCGTTCGCGGAGACAAGCTGGTTCCGTGGCGTGACGATCGGGATCGTCGCACCGAGGACCGGCGCAAAGAATTGCCCGGCGATCCCGAACAGGAAGGTGCCGACGTAGATGGCAATGAGAATCGTTTCCGGATGCCACTCTGGCCGGATGAAGAGAAAGAGCAGCACCGCGACTGCCCGAGCGATGTTCAGCACGGCCATCAGCAGGCGTTTGTTGACACGGTCGGCCACCACCCCGGCGAACGGTCCGAACAGGACGGCGGGCAACGAGAACGCGAGGATGACGAGGCTGATCGCCGTGTTGGCCTGGGTGATGTCGTGCGTCTCGACGACGCTTCGGACGCGCAGCAGCAACGCGAAATTGATCATGTTCTGCGCGACCTGCGTGACCGCCTGGACGATCCACAAGCGCAGAAACGCGCCGTTCGAGAGAACGGCGCGGATCGTATCCTCATGTTGACGTGACGTGGCCTGCGCGCTCATCGGCCTTGCGACTCATCAGGCTCGGGCGCGTCCGGTCCCCGAGAGATAAATCTCTTCAGGCGCTGCTCCAGCGTCCGTCGCGGCAGCAGAACCCGGCGCTTGCATCCCTGGCACCGCAGCCCGATGTCGGCCCCGAGCCGAACCACCTCCCACTCGTGCGACCCACATGGGTGCGGTTTTCGCAGGCGCACGATGTCGCCCATGTAGAACGGGATCGGCTCGCGAAGCACCACGGACACCGGTCGAGCGCTACATCAGGCCGGGGAGCTTCATGCCCCCGGTGAGCGCCGACATCTTCTCCTCGGCGAGCGCAGCGGCCTTCTCCATCGCGTCCTGCACTGCGGTGAGAACGAGATCCTCGAGCATCTCGACGTCGTCGGGATCGACGGCCGATGGGTCGATCTTGATGCCCTTGAGTACGCGCTGGCCAGTGGCCGTCGCCGTCACGACGCCGCCACCCGCGCTCCCCTCGACCTCGGCCTCTTCCAGTTCCTCCTGGATTTTGACCATCCGGTTCTGCATCTGCTGGATCATTTTCATGTTTGGCTGCACGGTCATTCCCCTGGTTGTTGTCTTGGCACATCGCTCTGACGCAATCGGCCGGTTTCGTGCCATCAGTATAGCGGAGGGCGTCTACGAAGCCTGGGCCCGAGGCTGGTAGCGATGTGAGCGAGCGATCATCTCCCGGGCGCTTTCGATCGAGGCGGCCGTCACCGGCTCGCCATCCAGCATCGCCGCAATCTCGTGCTCAACCTCGCCGTCCTGCAACTCCGTCACCACCGAGATGGCTCGGTCCTCAACCTGTCGCTTTGTGATCCGGGCGTGCTTGTGGGCCATGGCGGCGATCTGCGGCAGGTGCGTGATCACAATCACCTGATGCCGCTCGGCCAGGTCTCGCAGCCGCTCCCCGACGACCTGTCCGGTTCGGCCACCAACGCCGACGTCGATTTCGTCGAACACGAGGGTCGGTGTGTTGTCGTGCTCAGAGAGCACGGACTTGAACGCCAGCATTATGCGGGCGGTCTCGCCACCAGAGGCAATGCGACCAAGCGGCTTCGGCGCTTCGCCGCGGTTCGGCGCGACGAGAATCTCGACGTCGTCGATCCCGGTTCGGTCGAACTGGACCCGACGCTCGTCGCCGTCGATTGTGACCGACAACCCCCGCGGGTCGGCAACTTGGCGGGTGACAATCTGCACGACGCCGTCGCCCATGCGCAGCGACGCAATGCTCTCCTCGATTTCGGCGGAGAGTCGGTCGGCAGCGTGCCGGCGCTCCTGAGAGAGCTTCATAGCGACCGTGCCCAATCGCTTCTCCGCCTCGATGAGGCGAGCTTCCAGAGCTTCCGTATTGAACTCCTCGCCCGTGAGAGACTCCAACTCACGGCCGGCCTCGTCACGGTACGCGAGCACGTCCTCGACCGTGCTGCCGTACTTGCGCTTCAGCGTACGGATCAACTCCAGCCGCTCCTCGACCTCTCCCAGCCGCTCCTCGTCGACGTCGACGGTATCGAGATAGTGCCGAAGATCGCGCCCGAGGTCTTCAGTCAGGATCGAAATCTCAGCGAGACGCTCGGCGAGGCCGCCGGCAGCGGCATCCACCTCGGCTATCCGAGCCAGCCCGGTCTCCGCCTGGCGCAGCGTCGAGCCCACGTCCACACCCCCGGGGCCGAGATCGTCACCCGAAAGCGTGGCGATGGCGTGTAGTGTCTCCTCGCGGAGCATCTCGGCGTTTCTGAGCACACGCTGCTCGTTCGCGAGTGCCTCGTCCTCGCCCGGTTGGAGGTCCGCCGCATCGATTTCCTCGACCTGGAACGCCAGAAGGTCGCGCCGCTGCTCCCGATCCCGCTCACCCGCGGAGAGGGACGCAAGGCGCGATCGGAGCTGGTTGACCTCGCCGCTCAATTCCCGGACCTCCTCGCCCAACGGCGCGAGTCCCGCATACCGATCCAGCAGGCGTCGCTGCTCATCCTTGCGCCGGATAGCGAAGTGATCCGACTGCCCGTGGACATCGACAAGCAACCCCCCGATCTCGTTGAGCACGCTCACCGTGACGATCTGCCCGTTGATCCGCGCGACCGAGCGCCCGCTCGCCTGCACCTCGCGAGTAATAACCAGTTGTTCTTTGTCTGGCTCGATGCCCTGTTCCTCAAGCATCGCGATGATCCGGTCCCGTGGGGCGTCGGCGAGGTC
>DASYWL010000343.1:0-3025 GCA_035936055.1 Thermomicrobiales bacterium | reverse complement strand
CCGGGGCCCGCTCCATGCAAGGAAGCGCCGTTCAGCAAGGCCGTTGGCTCGGTTTGCGCCGGCCCGCACCGGGCGGTTTACGCTTGGGCAACGACGTCGCGAGCCACCTCGATCGCCCGGTCGACATCTGCACGGTTCACGTCGAGGTGCGTCACCGCCCGGATCAGCGTCCCGGACGGACTCCACCCGCTCACGCGCACCCCGCGCTGCATCATGCGCTCGTAGAACGCGGCTGAGCTCAGCCCAGTGTCAGCTACGTCGGCCCAGACGATGTTCGTGTCAATCGTGTCGTGCACCAGCGAGATCCCCGGAAGCGAGGCGAGACCCTCGGCCAGCGCCCTCGCGTTGGCGTGGTCCTCGGCCAGTCGCTCGATGTGGTGCTCAAAGCCGTAGACCCCCGCCGCCGCGATGATCCCAGCCTGCCGCATTGCACCGCCGAACATGTGCTTGTAGCGGCGAGCATCCTCAATGAACGTCCGCGGTCCGGCCAGCACTGCACCGACGGGCGCGCCGAGCCCCTTCGACAGGTCAATCCAGACCGTATCCACATGCTGAGTAAAGTCGGTGACTGGCCGGCCACTGCCGACCACGGCGTTCATCAGCCGCGCGCCATCCATGTGTACACGTATTCCGAGATCGGTGGCGACGTTGCGGATCTTCACCAGTTCATCGACGTCCCAGATCGCGCCGCCGCCCATGTTGGTCGTGTTCTCGATGGAGATCAGGCTCGTGCGGGAGCGGTGCATGCTGCCGGCATGGGCCCGCTCTGCTACCTGGTCGGAGGTGAAGCGGCCGCGCGGGGTGTCGATCGCGTCGAGCAGCACGTCGGCGAGCACGGCCGGACCACCGGCTTCGGCGATCACCGGGTGGGCGCGGCGGTCGAGAATTACTGCGTCACCGCGGCGGCAATGAACGGTAAGGGCGATCGCGTTGCACATCGTGCCGGACGGCAGGAAAAGAGCTGCCTCCTTGCCGGTCAGGTTGGCGACATATTCCTGCAAACGGTGGACGGTCGGGTCTTCGCGGATCTGCTCGTCGCCGACGGGGGCGCAAGCCATCGCCTGGCGCATCCCTTCGGTCGGTCGGGTGGCGGTGTCGCTGGATAGATCGATCATGAGTCTGTGGTCGCTCCCTGCGCATATCACGATATTCGCCGCCGCTATCGTACCCGCAACGGTCAGGAGAACCAACACGTCGTCGCGGGCTACGGCCTGTCTGGGGTCCGGGTATCCGGGTCGGGCGCGTGCATAATGATCTCTCTAGCGAAGAACCGCTCCTGGAAGCGGGTTGCGCGTTCGATCTCTCCACGGGGAGGCCGGAGTCCCGTCGGGGCGACCGCCAGCTTGTCCTCAGTGTCGTCGTGCCGGACCACGATGGCGATCACTTCCCCAATGAACGATGAGATCGGCACCTCAACCCCAAGCACGTACGCGTCCAGCGGCTCCATGTCGCCGGCTTCGGTGTTCGGGATGTACCCATAATTGACTGGATAAGCGAGTTCGGGGAACTCCGGATGCCGGCTGCCCATCGGGCGGTCGACGATCACCGCGGATCGCTGGCCCAGCCAGTAGCGGAGCGTCGAGTCAGGATGGGGCATTGCGCATCAGGTCCAGGCATCCTGTCGGGTTCTGGGCGAGGATGCGCGCCCTGTATTGTGGCGCCTCGCGCAGGCTTTCTGCGTTGGTGACGTCCATGGTCTGCACTGAGCCGCTGGGCATGATCTCGACCTCTACGTCTCCTCCTCCGAGCGCGGGGTGCCGATACGCGATGGTCAGCCGGCCGCCCTCCGGTTCGGAGACGTCACCGCTGACCGCCATGACCTCGGTATCCTCCTACATCCAGCCTGTCTCGCTCGACAGCTCCGCCTCGGCGATTTGCCAAAGGCGCTCGGACAGGGCCGCCCAGCCGCGATAGTGCCGCCTCACATCGCGCATCGGTGCCGAACGGTGGACCAGCTTGCTCAATGTCTCCGGGTTGAGATGGCCCCAGTAGCGCCCAGTGGGCAGGTCGAGCGCGGTGGCAGCGAACCGGTGCCCGCCGAAGTGGGTGCAGCGCCAAGCGCGCGTGGGGTTCGGTGCACCGTCGGCCATCGCGCGTAGGAGCTTGTATATGGGGTACCCAAAGGTCGCGCAGCAGGCGTCGACCGTGCCGCGGGTGCAGATCAGGAGATCACGGGCGGCTGGATCGACCGGCGTGCGCAGCTCGGCGACACGGGGATGATTCGGCTTGAAGGCGAGCAGCCGCAGGAGGAGGCCACGTCCCTCCTGCGGTACCAGGTACTCCGTTCGCCGGTAGCTGTTCGCGACCACCTCGGCTGGCTGCTGCATATCGATGATTCGGCGCATGCCATCGACCCTGTAGGCGTCGTCCGGAGCGAAGCCGATCATGCCCCACCGCTCATCCAGCGCCTCGAATACCTCGTAGAGCGGTTCAGTGAATCCCTCTGGTGCGCCGAGGCTTTCCAGCGCGTTGGCTGGGCCACGGCAGTGGCAGCTCGACGGCGATGATGCGTCGTACCGCCCAAGCCGAGCCGGCCGGGTCCTCGCCGCTGGCCTCAGCAACCGTGGAACAGAAGGTCACGCGCGAGTTGGCCGTACCGGATGTCGTGTCGATCATCAGCGTTCCCAGCAGTTCACATGCGCGGAGATCTTTCTGAGTCGTCCCCTACAGTTGATCGGGCTTGCTCACCGTCGCACCTGACGCGAGCGCCAGAGCACCCAGCCGACGGTGATGCCGTGCTCCTGGTTGAGCTCCCGCACGAGCGAGAGCATCTCGATCTGGTAGTGGATATCCAGGTAGGTAGTTGGCTCATCGAGCAGCAGCACGTCGGTCTTCTGGGCAAGCGCCATCGCGATCCACGCCCGCTGCCGCTCGCCACCGGAGAGGGTATCGACCTCACGATCACGGAAGCTGTCGAGGTTGGTCACCGAGATGGCCCAGTCGACCGCCTCGCGGTCCTCCGCCGATGCCGAGCGCATCAGCCCCTGATGAGGGAAGCGCCCGTAGCCGACCAACTCGCGAACCG
>DASYWL010000342.1:0-9897 GCA_035936055.1 Thermomicrobiales bacterium | reverse complement strand
TGATCATCTACAGCCTCATCGCGCTCTTCATCTTCGGCCTCGCCATCCGAGGGATGACCACCGCGTAACCGCGCCGACAGACGGCTCCTGTAGACCCGACCCTCCTTCGCGAGTGAGGCAGGAAAACTGGCCCGGATCCAGGGTAGTTGCCCGTGACCGGAGAACGGCCGGCTGCGGTTGCTATATGGCTGTTAGCTGTGCCGATACGACCACATCGGTAGTCTCGGCTACGGCGTACGGTCATGATTGACACTCTGCCGCTCGCAACGTACAATCTGATCGTACAGTCTGATGCGTACATGTTGATCGCACAGCACCTGCACACAGTGTCGTTGCGGCGTTTCGTGGTCGCCGGGGGGTGGCCGAGACAAGATCTGAAAGGAGTCGTCGTGGACTCAGAATCCCGAGACTACCAGAGGGTCATGGACAACGCGCTGCAGTTGGTCTACAGCCACTATCACCGGCTGGCGACTCAGCTCTCACCTGAGGCGTTCCGGCAGTTGACGCTGGACCAACTTCGCAGCGGCCCGTTGGGCCAGGATCTTCTGCGCTTGGCCCGCTTGGCACGCGGCCAGACCCGCGAGTCCCAGGATGTGGTGCTGGAGGCGATCGATTCGGTCCTGCAGCTGCTGTTCTGGCCGGTCGCAGCAGACGACTATACCGTTCCGCGCACGTTCTGGGATACGGACCTCGGCCGCATGCTCGCGCTGGCCAAGTTCCGAGCCTACGAATCCAGCGAGCTGGTGAGCATCGGGAACGCAGCGCAGCAGTTGGGTGTCACCCGCCCGACCATCTATCGATGGATGGATGAGAAGATGCTCAACTATGTCCGCGACGACATGAGCGGCCGCACCTTCGTGGTCCGCAAGGACATCGAACGGCGGAAGCAGATCGAGATGGAGCTCGGCGGCGGCGAGTTCTAGATCACGGGTCTCGAAGCCGGACGATTGGCGAGCCGCCACAACAACTCGGATGGACGAAGGGGGCTGGCAGATATCTGCCAGCCCCCTTCGTGTGGCATGACCTCGCGCATCGCCGAATGCTCTGCAACGGCAATTCTACACGTTGCAGGAAGAGTGCAGTGCGCGACTCGGCATTGTGAACGTCGAGCCAAGCGAGGGTAAATGGTACAGTCGAGAAATCACGGAACGAGTCTCAGCGCGCCTCCTGTGCCACGCCCGTCGTATCCTGCTCACCGATCTCAGGTTGCGCGAAGGCGTCCTCGTCGATCTCGCGGTAGTCCCACAAGTCGGCGACTGCGACCAGCCGGCCGCCCTGCAGGTAGAGATGCCCCAGCCGCCGGGCCGCGAAGCCAGTCGCCACCTCGTGCGAGATCGTCCCCCACAGCACCGCTAACTCGTCGATCGACGGTGCCTCGCCGTGCTGCCCGTCGCCGATTACGGTCACGATGTCACCAGAGCGAGCATCCGGTCCGACCTCAACCATCGTCTGATCCATGCAGACGCGGCCACGCACCGGCGACCGCTGCCCCCGCACGTCCACCCACGCTCGATTCGAGCCCTGTCGCGAATAGCCATCGGCGTATCCGATCGGCACGAGCGCGACGTGCGACGGCGCCTCCGCCTGCCAGGTACCACCGTAGCTCACCCTCTCGCCGGGCTGCAGCTCTTCGATGCGTGTGATGCGGCTGTGGACCGACATGATCGGCCGGATCGGATCGGGAACCGGCACCAGCTCGGGATCCGGCCGCAGCCCGTACATGGAGATGCCGACCCGTACGCGGTCGCGATGGTATTCCGGGTACCTCAGGGTCGCGGCGCTGTTGCACAAGTGCTCGGACGACACCTCGATGCCAGCCGCCCGGATCGCAGCAACCGCCTCGTCAAACATGGCTGCCTGCATGTGCGTGGACGCGGCGTCGGGATCGTCCGCTGATGCGAAGTGCGTCATCACACCGGCCAGCCGCAACTCCGGCACAGCGTCGATCACCTTCGCCACGCCCACCGCCCGTTCGGGACACACGCCAAATCGATGCATCCCCGTGTCGACCTTTAGGTGGACATCAAGCGGGGTCTTGCGGCCGGTCTTTCGGACATCAGCGGCCAGTCCTCGAACGAAATCGGGGTCGCCGATCACTAGCATGAGGTCGAAAGCGATCGCACGGGGACGTTCCTTCGTGCCGATCGGGCCCAAGACGAGGATGGGGGCCGTCACTCCGCCCCGGCGCAAGCGGACGCCCTCCTCGACCGTTGCCACGGCCACCTCGTCAGCACCGGCGCGAACGGCTGTCTTGGCGATCGGCACCGCCCCATGGCCGTACCCCTCGGCCTTGACCACCGCCATGAAGCGCGTGTCGGAACCGACGCGGTGGCGAAGCGCCTGCACGTTGGTCGAGAGTTGGTCCAGGACGACGAGCGCCATGCTGGGCCGGCCATCCCACTCGCTCAACAGCGCGTCGACATTACGCCGTTGTGTCATCAGTGGTGCCCTCGGACTCCAGGCAGGCGATCACTCGCACAAGGTCCGCACGCGAAACGATCCCGACGAGGTTGTCGCTGGCGTCCAGCACGGGGACCGGATTCACGCCCTCGTCGATCATCAATGTCGCGATGTGCGATAGCGTCGCCGTCTCCCGAATGCTGACGACCGGGCTGCTCATTAACTGGCGCGCGTTGATCGCCAGCGCCCGACGGGCCTCCTCCTCGAAGCTGCGCCCGGCATCGGCCGTGAAATACGCGTCGAGGAAGACGACTGGCATCGGTGCGTCCACGTCCGCCTCGCGCGCGATGATGTCGGAATCGGTGATGATGCCGATCATCCGCCCGTTCTCAATGACCGGCACGCCGTTGATGCCGGATTGCACCATCATGGTGGCGACCACCGGCACCGTATCCTCCGGTGCGACGGTCGGCACGTTGGTCTGCATGATCTCGCGGACGATCGGCTCCGGATCGACGCCGGTCTGTGTCTCGTCGGTCATAAAAGGGTCCTTTCACACCTCGTTGCGGCCTACTCGTCGGTGAGGGTCGCCAACTCGAGCGCGATGGCGTCTGGTAGGTCGATCGCAATCAATCCGAAGGCACCGAAGCGCTGCTCACCACGCCGAGCCGCACGCGGTCCGATATGGAGTGCCAGGGCTGCTGCGTCGATGGGCGCGAGTCCCTGCGCGGCGAACGCCCCAACCATGCCGGCGAAGACATCGCCGCTGCCGGCAGTCGCGAGCGAAACCGGCGCATCCTCCGCGACGACCGTCCGCTCGCCGTTGGAAGCGGCAGTGTGGCCGTACTTCAGGATCACCGTCTGCTTCCACTCCTTCGCGGCCCTCTCGACCATCGCGATCGGGTCTGCGATCACCTCGTCAGGATCGTCGAGGCGGAGCAGTCGCGCCATCTCGCCCGGATGCGGGGTCAGGATCATCCTGCCCTCGGGCACCTTGGTCCACCAGTTGTCCTGCTTCGCGAGCCAGTTGAGGCCGTCGGCATCAACCACGACGGTCGCGTCCAAGTTGGCGAAGAGCAACGCCTCGGAGCTTTCGGTTTCCTCCTTGACGGCTTGAGACGCCGCGAAGCCGATGCTCATCGGCGAGTTGCGCCCGTGGTCGGAAACGCCGAAAAGCGCAGCCAGGAGTGTCGAGGCTCCCTCGTCGGTGGTCACACCGGGACCGAGCACCACGGCACGCGCCCGCCGGAGCGAGTCACCGAGCTCGCCCAAGGCGTGGCGGACACCGGCGAGCGTGTCGGTCGATCCGAGCGGAATGTGTGCCACCTCCGGAATCGCCGCAGCGATGACATTGATCACCTGGCGGGGTGCAGCGAGATAGACGATGCCGGCGCCGGACCGCCCGGCCGAGCGGCTACAGAGCTGCGCCGCACCGATGTAGGACGGCGATCCCGCGATCACCACCATGCCGCCGACTTCCCACTTGTGCGTGCCGAAAGAGCGCCGCGGAGCGATCGACTTGGCGAGGTCGCTGTCCGCCCAATGCTGGTGCCGTCCGCTCAGCTCCGGCCGGGTATGTTCCGTCATTACTTGTGCTCATCCTCGTTGCTGGTCGATGGTTCAGGGCCGCGCATGCCGATCACGAAGGCCATCGCATCGGTGCGCGAGTGCGTCAGGGAAACGCTGAAATGGTTCAAGCCGAGTTGTCTCGCCCGCTCGGCGGCCTGCCCATGCAGGATCAGCACGGGCTTGCCGCGTCGGTTCGGCAGCACCTCCATCTCCCGCCACCGGATGCCAATGATGCCGGTGCCCAGCGCCTTGGAGGTTGCCTCCTTGGCGGCGAATCTTGCCGCCAGCTCATTGGGGCGTCCCCGATACCGCTCGCGCTCGCGCTCCGTGAAGACGCGGTGCAGGAATCGCTCGCCGAAATCGCGGTACGACCGCTCGATGCGCGCGACCTCGATGATGTCCGTGCCGACGGCGATCGCCCCCTCGCTCTCCGGATCGAAGATGGGATGGTACCAGCCCGGTCCCTCGCGCTGCTCCAGCTCCGGCTCGCGCCACGGCCATCGCCGCCGTCGTCGCTCACCCATCTCACTCCCCCTCGCTCACCATCGGCGCCCGGCTCGGCAACGCCACGACGTCGTGCATCTTCACGGCCTTGTAGCGCGACAGGAACGCCTCGGCGCGCTCGCCAAATGTGCCTTCCTTGATCGCCGCACGGATCTCCTCCATGATGCGGGCGAGAAAGCGCAGGTTGTGCTCCGAGGCAAGCCGCAGCCCCAGCACCTCGTTGGCCTTGAAGAGATGGTGCAGGTAGGCGGCGGTGTACTGCGTGCAGGCGCGGCAGTCGCACGTTTCGTCGACCGGCCGATGGGTATGCCGCCACGCGGCGTTGGAGACCGTAATACGTCCGTCCGGGGTGTACATGCTGGAGTTGCGCGCCGCACGCGTGGGCAGTACGCAGTCGAACATGTCGACCCCGCGTGCGACGCCATGCCAGAGGTCCTCCGGCGAGCCGACCCCCATCAGGTAGCGTGGCTTCTCTCGCGGCAGGAATGGAGTCGAATGCTCCAGCATCTCCGCCATGATGGCCTTCGGTTCGCCGACGCTGAGCCCGCCCACCGCGCAGCCGGCCACGTCCATGGTTCCGAGCCGCTCGGCATGCTCTCGGCGAAGATCGGCCTCCATGCCACCCTGCTGGATGCCGAAGAGGACAGCGGGAGATTCGTCGGGCTGCCGATCGTGCAGCGCCGCGATGGAGCGTTCCAGCCAGCGGGATGACCGCTCGGTGGCGTCCTGGATCTTCGTGCGATCTGCGGGGAGCCCGATCACGTGGTCGAGCTGCATCATGATGTCCGACCCGAAGGCAAGCTGCAGGTCGGTCGCGCTCTCTGGCGTCATCGTCCAGCGTGTCCCGTCAATGTGCGAGTTGAAGCGCACGCCCTCCTCGGTCACCTTGTTGCTGGCAGCCAGGGAAAAGACCTGGAACCCGCCGCTGTCGGTGAGGATCGGCCGGTGCCACTGCATGAACCGGTGTAGACCACCCGCCTCGCGGATCAGCTCGCCGCCAGGCCGCAACATGAGGTGATAGGTGTTGGAGAGGATGATCTGCGCGCCGGTGGACTCGACCTCCTCCGGCAAGAGAGTCTTCACCGTTGCCTGGGTGCCGACCGGCATGAAAACCGGCGTCTCGATCTCCCCGCGCGCAGTGGTAATGCGCCCTCGGCGGGCCCAGGTCGCCCTGTCTTCAGAGAGCAGATCGAAGCGGAACCGGCCGCCGTTCGCCTCGCTGTAGGCGAGCACATTGGCACTCCCGGCTGTCAGCTTGCCTTCGACCATGCCGCTCAGGAAATCTTGCGGGCGTATCCGGCGGACTGTCGGCGCTGCCGGGCGCGAACGAGCGGGTTGTTGAGATCGACCATCCTCGTCGCTGTCTCGCCGTTGTCAGAGATCGACGCGGCCAGGTCACTGGCCGTCTCCTCGCCGTTGATGGAAGCGATGCGTGGGGTTGCCTCACCGAACGCCGAGAGGGTCGCCTTCCGAGCTCGCCGCTGGCGGCGCGGCTCCGCTGGCTCAAAGAGCGAGATTGCCGCGGTCGGATCCTCGCGCGTGGCTGTCTGTGGTGTTGCGGGTTTGGTCGTGGCCGTGTCGGCCTTCTTGGGTGACGTCGACTTCGATGCGCTCGACGAGGACGACGAGCCCTTCGATGCGCTGGAACTCTTGTCCGAGCCAGACTTGCGCGTCGTGGTGGCCTTCGACCCCGAATAGCTCTTCGACGACGAACTGCCGGACGTCGACCGCTTCGACGTGCTCGAGGCCTTCTTGCCGGATGTGCGGGTCGACTTGCCGCCACCGAGGTCCTTCTGGACACTCTTGGTCACCGAGTTGACCTGGTTTCGCATCGAGCCGACCTCGCCCTGGAAATCCTTGCTGATCCCCTTGGCTTCGGCGATGGTCTTTTCGAACTCCCCCGACATCTCGGCGGTCATGTTCCGGAAATCACGCACGAGCTTGCCGGCCTGCCCCATCATCTCGGGCAGCTTCTCGGGTCCGAAGATGAGCAGCGCCACCACCGCGATGATGGTGAGCTCCATCGGTCCAATACCAAACATCGCCAACCTTTCGTCACAAGTCGTCAGTGTACCGTCGCCCGCACCCAAGTCGCAGCCGTGCTGGCGGGGTCATGGCACAATGGTTCGCTGGAAAGTATAGCCCAGTGGAGGACGCCTCCATGCTGCAACGACTCAAACAGCTCCTGCGCCCGGGTATGGGGCCGGATACCGAGGACGATCGAGACATGGCAACCGGCGCGCATATCATTATCGGCCTAGGAAACCCGGGACTCAAGTATGCCAATACCCGGCACAATGTCGGGTTCATGGTGATGGAAGAACTGGCGCGGCGAAGCGACGGGGGCGGCTCCCGCAAGCGGTTTCGGTCGCAAGTTCTCGATGCCCGCCTCCCAAGCGGAAGGTCCATCCTCGTTCAGCCACAGACCTACATGAACGAGAGCGGTCACGCCGTTCGCGAGGTGCGCAACTGGTACCGCGCCGATCCCGAGCGGATCCTGATCGTGGTGGACGATCTCGACCTGCCCTTCGGCCAGCTCCGCCTCCGTCAGCGCGGCGGTGCCGGAGGTCACAATGGGCTCAAGTCGATCATTGAGCAGCTCGACACGCAGGAGTTCCCGAGGCTGCGCGTCGGAATTGGCCGGGGGCCGAATCAGGCGAAGGCCCACGTCCTATCGAACTTCGCGCCGAGCGAGCAACAGCATCTGCCGATTGTGATCGATGCCGCTGCCGGTGCGGTGGAGTTTTGGATGCGCGAGGGCATCGTCACGGCGATGAACGAGGTCAACGGGCGCGCATCCGTCCTGCCGAACGACCAGCTCGCCACGGGAACCTCCGTATAATGCCGGGACACCGGCCTGACGCGCTGCACACGAGGACACGACCACGCATGACACAAGGCAACAGAATCGGCATCATCGGCGCGGGCACCATGGGCGCAGGCATCGCCCAGGTCGCCGCAGCGAGCGGCTTTGAGGTCGCATTGATCGACACGAAGGACGAGTTCGTTGCTTCCGGTCTGCAGAGGATCGAGTCGGGCCTGCAGCGCCTCGTTGGCAGGGAGCGGATGTCCGGTGAAGAGCGCGATGCCACCCTTGGTCGGATCACCACGGGGACGTCGATGGAGACGCTCGCCGGGAGCGAGCTGGTGATCGAAGCGGTCGTGGAGTCGTTCGACACGAAGGTGGAGGTTCTTCGGCAGGTCGCGGATGTCGTCGATAAGACCACGATTCTCGCGACGAATACCTCCTCGATCTCGATCACCGCGCTTGCTGCCACGGTGCCGAATCCCGAACGTTTCGCCGGGATGCACTTTTTCAACCCCGTTCCAGTGCTGAAACTGGTCGAGGTCGTGCGGGGCCTGCAGACATCGGACGCAACCGCCGCGACGATCCGCGAGGTAGCAGAGCAGATGGGCAAGACCCCGGCCGAGGTTGCCGACATGCCCGGTTTCGCGGCCAACCGGATCCTCATCCCAATGATCAACGAAGCGATCTTCGCGGTGGCCGAGGGCGTCGCCAGCGCCGAGGAGATCGACATGGTGATGACGCTGGGCGCGTCGCACCCACTCGGTCCGCTGGCGCTCGCCGACCTGATTGGTCTCGATGTCTGCCTCCATATCATGGAAGTGCTGCACAAGGACTTCGGCGACGACAAGTATCGCCCCGCGCCGCTGCTGCGCCAGATGGTCTCCGCCGGACGCCTCGGCCGAAAGAGCGGTCAGGGGTTTCACAGCTACGAGAACCCGCAGAGCTGACCTTTCGGCCTGTCTCACAATTCGAGGAGCGCGATGACTGATCGAACTGATTCCCCCACCCCTTCGGAGGACCAACCGGTACGCGTGCTGGTCGCCAAGCCGGGCCTTGACGGGCACGACCGCGGCGCCAAGGTGATGGCGCGAGCCTTCCGCGATGCCGGCTTCGAGGTCGTCTACACGGGGCTCTTCCAGACGCCGGAGATGATCGCCAACACCGCGCTTCAGGAGGACGTCGACGTCGTCGGCCTCAGCATTCTCTCGGGTGCTCACATGTCGCTCTTCCCACCAATCATGGAGGCGCTGAGGCAGGTGGGTCGTGACGACGCGCTCGTCATCGCGGGCGGGACCATTCCGTCGGGCGATATTCCGAAGATCCGGGAGATGGGAGTCGCAGCGGTGTTCGGCCCCGGCACGCGCCTGCAGAATGCCATCGCCTTCGTTCGAGAGCATACCGGCAGGGCCAACCCGGCGGAATGTGCGTGATGCGACGACTGAGCTCATCGGAGCAGCTTGTCAAAGGGGTACTCGCCGGCAGTCCGGCTGCTGTTGCCCGTGCGATAACATTGATCGAGAACGATCAGCCCGGTGGACGTGAGGTGCTCGATCACGTCTTTCCGCAAACAGGACATGCGCACATCGTCGGTGTGACGGGCCCGCCGGGATCCGGCAAGTCGTCGCTCGTTAACGAGATCATCCGGCAGAGTCGAGCGGTGGGGAAGAAGATCGCCGTGCTTGCGATCGATCCTTCCTCGCCGATCACGGGCGGCGCGACCCTCGGCGATCGTATCCGCATGCTGGAGTGGCACGCCGACCCGGGCGTCTTTGTCCGCAGCATGGCGTCGCGGCGATTCGGCAGCGGATTGGCACAGCACACCCTGACCGTGGCGCACGTCTTCGACGCAGCGGGGTTCGACCCGATCATCATCGAGACGGTTGGCACCGGTCAGGATGAGGTCGCCATCGCCGCGCTCGCCCACACGACGGTGCTACTGCAGGTACCGGGTAGCGGGGACAGCGTGCAGACCCTCAAGGCGGGCTCGCTGGAGATCGGCGACCTCATCGTCGTCTCCAAGGGTGACCGTACTGACGCGCTGACGCTCGCCCGCGACCTCCGGCGCCTCCAGACCCTGCGAGAGGACGTCGGACAGCAGACGAGCGGCTGGACGCCGAGGGTGATCACCACGAGCTCGATCGAGCGGTCGGGAATCGACACGCTGATCGCTGGGCTTGGGGAGCACCGCGAGTGGCTTCGCGAGAGCGACGAGTGGGATCGCCGGGTAAGGACCATGCTTGGCACGGAGATCGCGTCGCGGGTTCAGCTGCGATTGCTGGACGAGGTGGTCGGCGGCTCCGCCGCGCAGGACGAGGTGATCGACCAGGTGCTCGCGCGCGAGTTGAGTCCCCTCACCGCCGCCGACCGGCTACTGGAGCAACTGCGATCGGGCCAGTGATGCGAGCCATCGTGACTGTTACACCAGCACTGCGGCAGCGCTAAAGCGGGTCGAACTATTACCGCCTGGCATAGGCTTCAGGAAGGGTGAGCACCACCTGCTCATCTGACTGAGTCTTTCGATCGGTGCCCGCGCGATGTAGGGATTTCAAGGAGCAGGCGAGGTCACCAATCGTCGATGGTCGGTGGCGGCCGGCGCCCCATCGCCTCCTCCATCA
>DASYWL010000341.1:0-3702 GCA_035936055.1 Thermomicrobiales bacterium | reverse complement strand
CGACGGCGCCCTGGCCGGCGTGGCCCGGCGCGCGGTCCCGGCATGACCCCACCGCCGAACGTCGAGCCGATCGAGGTGACGGTCGAGCGCATCGTCGGCGACGGCAAGGGCATCGCCTTCCACGATGGGCAAACCGTCTTCATCCCGGAGACGGCCCCGGGTGACCGTATCCGCGCGAAGGTGCGAAGCCATCGGGGCAAGGTGATACAGGCCGAGATCATGGAGATCCTCGAACCGTCGCCGCAGCGCGTCGAGCCCCCCTGTCCCTACTTCTTCCGGTGCGGCGGCTGCGACTTCCAGCAGTTCTCCTATGAGGACCAGCTGGCAACCAAGGCATCCATGATCGAGGACAGCCTGCGACGCATCGCCAAGCTCGACCCCGTGCCGGAGGTGCCGATCACGCCCTCGCCGCAGCCACTGGAGTACCGCTCCCGTGCGGAGTGGCAGATCGACCAGAAGGAGCGCAAGATCGGCTACTTCGCGAGCGGAACGCACGATGTCATCGATGTCGAGATCTGCCCAATCCTCACACCGAACCTGAAAACCCTGCTGACCACGCTCCGAGAGGACTTCGCCAACGGGCTGGTCAGCCGCGAGGCGTATGAGTACCGCGGGGTCGAGGGAGATGTCGGCTTGACGCTGGAGCCGACTGGCGCGACCCGCTCGCAGCTGGTGATGCGCACCGTCGGTGGGCATCTCTACCGCTACAACGCCGAGACATTCTTCCAGGCGAACATCCCGGTCACCGAACTCCTGCTGGAGCGCGTGCTGGAGATCGCCGATGTCGCGAAGGACGAGCCGGGCATCGCGATCGATCTCTACTGCGGAGTCGGTCTCTTCACCAGGCCGCTGGCGGTTCGCTTCCCCCGCGTGATCGGCGTTGAGAGCGACAAAACGACCACCGACTTCGCCGCCGAGAACACCGAGGCGCCGGAGGACGGGAGCAACGTCCGCATCGTCAACGCACCGGTCGAGAGATGGATCGCCGAGGACCGATCGCCACTCGGCCGCGTCGCACTGGTCGTCTTCGACCCGCCGCGAGCCGGTGCCGGCCCGAAGGTCATCGAGGACATGCTCCGGCTCAGGCCAGCGCACATCGCGGCCGTCTCCTGCGACCCGGCGACCTTCGCACGGGACATCCGCGGGCTGATCGACGGCGGCTACGAGCTGGTCTCGATCGAGGCATTCGACATGTTCCCGCAGACCCACCACGTCGAGCTGATCGGCCACCTGCATCGGGCCGAGCTGTCGTGATGGCACCACCTCGCCATGAGCAGGCGCCCACAGGGCGGATAGGGGCGGAGCCCGCAGGGTTTCCGCCCGGTCGCCGCTTCGTGATGACATCAATCACGGTCACGCTACGTCCACGTAGCGCCGGCCTTGTGCCGGCCATCGCTATGCCGTGATGAGCGACGCCCCGGTCACCGTCCGCCTGACGCTGCCGCTTCCGCCCGGCGTCAACAACCAGTATGTCACTGCCGGCAACCGCCGGGTGCTCAGCAAGAGTGCGAAGGAGTTCAAGAAAGAGGTCGAGCGGCTACTGCTCGATCATCGGGAGAAGAACCGGATCACCACGGCTCAGGAACGAACGGTCAAGGAATCCTTCATCGGCGTCTACATGACCTTCTTCTTTGAGACGCCACTCAAGCGAGACCTGGACGGTGGCCTGAAGATCGCGCTGGACGCGATTGCCAGCGGGCTCGGCTTCGACGACCGGAAGGTGGTCGATATCCACCTCACCAAACGGATCGATCCGCTCCGTCCACGGTTGGAGATCGAGATGGAGACGATTACCGACTGGCAGTTCGACGAGTCCTACGTCTACCTCGGCGATACCGAGGATGACGCATCGGCGCAGTAAGCACGCCTTGGGTGTATCGTTAGGCGTTGTGATGGCGCTCCAGATGTGAGGACCACTGCCGCCCCATGACTTCAGGCCGCCCCTCCATACGTTCCGTGGTTGTCCACTTCCTGCCCGCGCTCTCCGTGATGGCCGTGATCTTTACCTTCTCCGACCAGCCGAAGCTGCCGCAGATTCCCTCGCTCTCCACGCAGATCACCTCAGTCGCCGGCCACTTCACCGTCTACCTCGTGCTCGCGCTCCTGCTCTGGTGGGCGCTGGGCGTATTCGACCTGTCCACACGCCAGCGGTACGCGATCGCCTTCGTCATCGCCACGCTCTACGGCATCTCAGACGAGTGGCACCAGAGCTTTGTTCCAGGTCGCCAACCGGACGTGCTCGACGTGCTCACGGATGCCATCGGCGTGACAACCGGTCTCCTCGCCATCCACCTGGCGCACCGATCCGAGCGCCTGCGCGCACTGGTGCCCCGGTGACCGTCACGGACCCGTTCGTCGTCATCGCCGAACGCATCACCACAGGTGCACGGCTCGTTCGCCACTGGCCTCTGGAGGGCGGCGTATCGGCGAGCATCGACGCCTTGGAAGTCGCTCTGCCGGATGGGACGTTGCAGCGAGTGGTCGTGCGTCGGCACGGTGCAACTGATCGCACCGCCAACCCTGATGTCGCACGAGACGAATACCGCCTGTTGACCGTGCTGCACGCTGCCGGGCTGCCGGTCCCCACGCCACGCCTCCTCACCGACACTGACGATCCCTTCCCGGAACCGTGCATCGTGGTCGACTTCGTCGAGGGCACGACTGGCGTGCCGCCACATCGAGCGCACATTGCCGCCCGGCGGATGGCCGACTTTCTGTGTGCATTGCACGCGATCGACTTGCGAGAGAGTGGACTCGTATTCCTGCCAAGCCTTGAGCAACGTGTCGAGCGATCCCTGCGGCAGCCGCTCGCAAACGCGGAATCCGAGTCGATTCGGCAACCTCTCGCCGACCGCTGGCCTCAAGCGACCACCAGCACCACAGCAGTGCTGCACGGCGATTTCTGGCCGGGGAATATCCTCTGGCGGGACGGTACGATCGCCGCCGTGATCGACTGGGAGGATGCAGTGATCGGAGACCCGCTCGCTGACCTGGCCAAATGCCGACTCGAATTGCTCTGGGAATTCGGCGAACAGGTGATGGATACCTTTACCGATCACTACGTGGCGATAAGCAGCGTTGCTACCGCCAACCTGCCCTTCTGGGAGCTTCATTCCACGCTCGGACCCATCGAAAAACTCGGCACCTGGGGGCTTGATCCGGAGGACGAGGCCAGAATGCGCGAGAAACTGCACACCTACGCTGAGCGTGCCCGCGCCACCCTGTTGGAGGAGCGATGAGCGGAGTTTGCCGTCGGGTAAACTGATCCCAGCGACGCTGCCGCGGCGTGCTACCACCCGGACCGGAACCCATCCAACCCCATCGGAGAAAACCTGCGTGACCTCCCCGATCTCGTCCGCTATCACTGACCCGACCGAGGGCAAGACCGTCGCCGAGCACCCGACCGACGACACCGCGCACCTGCTCGAGCTGGCCGAGGAGGCCGGCACCGCCATCGACACGGTGGTGGTGCTTGATTTCGGCTCGCAGTACAGCCAGCTCATCACTCGGCGCGTGCGCGAGTGCGGCGTCTACTGTGAGCTGATGCACCACGACACCGCATGGGACGAGGTCAGCCACCTCGACCCGAAAGGCATCATCCTCAGCGGCGGTCCGGCGAGCGTCTACGCCGACGACGCGCCCACCCTGCCCGCCTGGGTGCTGGAACGTGAGCTACCGGTCCTCGGCATCTGCTACGGCATG
>DASYWL010000340.1:0-7951 GCA_035936055.1 Thermomicrobiales bacterium | reverse complement strand
CAGAAGGCGGGTACGCTCTCCGGTGGCGAGCAGCAGATGCTGGCCATCGGTCGGGCGCTGATGGCGCGGCCGCGCGTGCTGCTCCTCGACGAGCCGTCGATGGGGCTCGCCCCGATCCTCGTGGAGCAGATCTTCCGAATTGTGCAGGACATCAATGCCCAAGGAACCACGGTGCTGCTCGTCGAGCAGAACGCGCTGATGTCGCTGGCGATCGCGCACCGAGGGTACGTGATGCAGACCGGCGAGATCGTGCTGTCGGACGACGCTCATGTGCTCATGCGCGATGAGGGTGTGCGCAAGGCCTACCTCGGCGAGGAATAGGTGCTTGCAGCGAGTGTGGTGGGCCAGGCAGGGGCCTAGGCCTCGGTGGGCACGGCGTGCGCTTGCCGGAGCCGCCGGTGCAGTGGGCTGAAAGCTGCCCAGAGTGTCACCAGCAGTGTGGGGCCCAGCATGATCCCGACGGTGATTCCCACCTCGACGAGCCATTCCGCCGCGTACCAGTGCCGGACCCATAGCAGGTAGGCGTACGTGCCGAGCCCGCCAATCGCGAACGCTGCCGCCCGCGCGAATGGCATGCCGAGCGGCAGCGCCAATCCGAGCGCGACCAGCCAGATCGTATACCACGGTCGGAGGTTCGACGTCGCCAGTACCAGAAACCAGAAGAGCTGCTCGTAGGCGATCGTCGGAAACTGTGATGGCCGCAGCCAGGCAGCGATCGCGCCGGCCAGCGTCAGCAGGATGATCATTGGCACGCCGAAGGTCGGAAAGTCCTCGCCGACGTCGAGTCCCCAGCCGAGCTCGTTGCTGATCGCCTGCGCCAGCAGGGCCGGGGAGGTGACGATGACCGTGGTTTGGGCGCGGATGGCGTCGATGACGCCGGCGACGTCGTAGAAGGGTGCGAAAGCAACCCACGCGATCAGGAGCGAGAATAGGGCTGCCCGACCTGCAATGGCTGCCAGCGCCCGGTTCCAGCCGGTTCGCCGGATGATCGCGACGGCAGCAGCCGGGATGGTGATCATCGCGACAACCTTGAGCAGGGAGGCGGCACCGAGAAGGGGGAGGAGCGATCCCAGATATCCCCGATACCAACACCAGAGCGCGGTGACGAGCAGCAGGGCAAGCAGCACGTCGTTGTGCCCGTTGGCGATGCCCTCCCAAAGCACCACTGGGCTCCACAGCCAGCCGATGGTGGCCGACGCTGCGAGTCCGGGCTGGACGCGCCGCGCGATATCGTGGATCAGCCAGCCCGTGATGGCGACACCGGCCGCCATGATCGCCTTGAAGATCACCACCGCCACGGCGATGTTCTCATCGTCGAACGCAGTTGCCGGGGCGGCGATCAGGTTCCAAAGGGGTCCATATGGGGAAGGGTCGTTCGCCCATTCGTTCGATGCATACCGGACATACGGATCGATGTCCCACAGTGTTTCGGGCAGTGTCGTCGAGGGATCAAGGCCGAGATCGGTGAGCAAATGCGAGCGGGCCGCGTAGATATAGACATCGATCGCGGTACCGGGGTAGGTGAGCAGCATCGCCACGGAGGCGAGGACTGTGAAGGCCGTCACCGGGAGCCGGACTTTACGGAGCGCTCGGCCGCGAGCGGCGAGTATGCCGCCGACCCAGCCCCCGGTCAGCAGCACGAGCGCCACGGTCCAGACCAGCAAGCCCTGTTCGCTGGCGTCGCTCATCAGCCGGAGATCGACCAGCGCGTCCTGGTTGCCGTCGAAGGGAAATGCGACGAGCAACAGCAGGGCGCCAGCAAGCATTGCAAGTCCTGATATCCAGAGCAGGCTGCTGCTGTTGCTCGGCCGTGGCGGGGAGTCGGTTGGGGGTGTGGAGTCCGGGTTCACGCTGGGTGCTGCCCCTGCGTCAGGCGGATGGCTGTCGGAGTGTACCCTGTCACGATGCGCCAGTCTTGGCTGGTGGTTCATGATGGAGCGATGCGGCATACTGCACGCGTGCCTTGCCTCCATCCCACTGAGCGAGTGACAAGCCCGGCCGGGATGGGGTGGCATGGATACGAATACCTGAGGAGCTGGTACCAACGATGGTCATGAGCCAACCGTCCTACACGGTGGAACCTCCCGAGCGGATCTCCCGTCTCAACGATATCGCCTACAACCTCTGGTGGACCTGGAGCAACCCTGCGCGACTCCTGTTCAAAGAACTGCACCCGGTGCTCTGGGACGTTGTCGAGCACAACCCGGTGCTCTTCCTCCACCGCATCGACAGACATCGACTTGAAGCGGCTGCGAACAACCCGGCGTACCTTGCCCGATACGATCGTGTCCTCGCCGCGTTCGACCGGATGCAGAGCGAGGATGTTTCCACGACGTGGCTGGGGCTCAATCGTCCCGACCTCGTGGACAAGCCGGTCGCCTACTTCTCCGCCGAGTTTGGTCTGCATCGCGCGCTGCCGATCTACTCAGGAGGCCTGGGGGTGCTTGCCGGTGACCATGTCAAGGAAGCGAGTGACATGGGCATCCCACTGGTGGGCGTCTCGCTGCTCTATCGCCAGGGATATCTGCGCCAGCGCATCGATCACCACGGCTGGCAGCACGATGTGCCGGCGGACCTCAATCCGGGTTCCGAGCCGACAACGCAGGTCCTGAACGATGACGGGACCCCGTTGCACATTGAGGTCGATCTCCACGACGGGACGGCGCCGTTGCGCCTCGCTGTCTGGCAGGTGCGTGTCGGCCGGGTGTCAATCTACCTGCTTGACTCCGACGTTGAAGGAAACCCGGAGTGGACCCGCCAGCTCTCGTCGCGACTCTATGGCGGCGATCGCGAGCACCGTCTGCGTCAGGAGATCGTGCTCGGCATCGGCGGCGTGCGCGTACTGCGCGCGCTCGGCATCAATCCCGTTTACTGGCATGCGAACGAGGGCCACGCGGCACTGCACATGGTCGAGCGAGTGCGTGAGCACGTCGTTGCAGGCGACACGGCCGAAGTGGCGATCGACAAGGTTCGGCGGTCGACAGTCTTCACAACGCACACGCCGGTCCCCGCGGGACACGATATCTTCTCGGACGCAATGATGGACCGGTACTTCAGCCAGTACTGGGGCGAGTTGGGCGTCGACCGCGAGGCATTCCTCGCTCTCGGTCGTATGGCTGATGAGCCGGGCTTCAATCTCACCGCGCTCTCCATGCGCTTGGCCGCGCACGTCAACGGCGTCAGCAAGAAGCATGGGGAGGTCTCCCGCTCGATGTGGCAGGAGCTGTGGGACGATGCGGATTCCGATGACGTGCCTATCTTCTCCATTACCAACGGTGTGCATCTTCGGACCTGGGTTTCTCCCATTGTCCGACCGACGTATGATAGTTACCTGCCGTCCACTTGGCGAAATCAGCAGGAGAATCCCCTGGTCTGGGAGACGATCCGCAACATTCCGGACAAGGAGTTCTGGGAGGCGCACCAGCTCGCCAAGCAGGCGCTGATCGACGAAATGGACGAGCGCGCGCGGCGGCGGTACGCCGAAGGCCAGTTCGATGCGTGGCAGGTGCTCTCCTCCGGATCGTTCCAGAACGCCAACGTGCTGACGATCGGGTTCGCCCGTCGGTTCGCGACCTACAAGCGCGCCACGTTGATCTTCCAGGACATGGATCGTCTCGCGCGGATCCTCACGAACCCGGACAACCCGGTGCAGCTCGTGTTCGCCGGCAAGGCGCACCCCGCCGACGAGGGCGGCAAGAGCCTGATCCAGGAGATCTATACCCGCGCGCGTGACCCGCGTTTCGAGGGGCGAATCGGCTTTGCCGAGGACTACGAGATGGGGCTGGCGAGTCTTCTCGTCGCCGGTGTCGACGTATGGCTCAACAACCCACGCTACCCTATGGAGGCCTCGGGGACCAGCGGGATGAAGGCGGCTGCCAACGGCGTGCTGAACTGCAGCATCCTCGATGGCTGGTGGATCGAGGGCTACGAGGCGGACGAGAGCAATGGCTGGGGCATTCCCCCCTCTGGACTGGAAGGCGAGGCCCAGGACGAGGCCGAGGCGAACGCGATTTACGAGACGCTGGAGCGTAAGGTGGTCCCGCTCTACTACCAGCGGGACGCCGATGGCCTGCCGCGTGAGTGGATTGCGCGTGCAAAGAATGCGATCTGCACAATCGCGCCGCAGTTCTCCACCCGCCGAATGCTGATCGACTACGTCACGAAGCTCTACGGGCCAGCGGCATCCGGCGCGGAAATCGACGCCAGGATGCGAGGGCTTGTCGCAGCCCGCTGATCAGGACAATGTGGCAACGCCGACGTGCAGTATCCGTTCCGGTAGTCGCCGGGACGGGTGTTTCTCCTGCGTGCCGTGGCGCCGGTACCGCTAATGCCCATGTTGCCCGAGCGGCAGTGGTCCTCTTCAGGGAATCGACCAATGCACCGACCGGGTATCGGCGGTGCGTGACGCCGGTTTCAATGAACGTCGGGCAAGACTTGCCAGGCGGCAGGGGACACTGGCGCCTCCCCACTTCGGGTGGCTGCGAGTGACTCCATCCCGGTGATCGTTTCGAACATCGTCCGCTGGCGGTCTTCCCCGTCTTGATGGAGATCGCGCCATTTCGCAACTGCACGCTTGCCAGTTCGCGTCGCCCACGAGCGCCTTTCGTTCCAGATCGCGACGACGAGCGAGATGACGGCAAGCGCGAGCGCGGCGACGAGGGCGTACCGTGCCGATCCCAGCACCGAGACGACGATGGCCAACACGCCGACGATCAGCCCTGCGACGGCGATCCACCGTAGCCAAAGCGTAAGAACCCGTGATCGCGGATGAAACGCGCCAGCAGCGGCGAGGACGTCCTCCATCAGCCGCACCAGCTGGGCGCGGCGGTCAAGGGTGTGCAGCAAGCCGCGAATAGGGGCGGGGCGGTCGCCGAGCGTGGCTGCGATGAGTCGGTCACGCTCGGTTGCGGGCTGGACCGGGCCGGGGGCCACCGTGCCGTCCGGAGTGATGGTCAGCACACCGCGATCGATAGCGTCCAGCACGGCGCCGACCAGTACCGGACGGTCGACACGCCCCCGCGCGATCGCGCCCGCCAGCACGCCGTCCAGCTTGCTGGGTACGGCCGTGGTCGACGTATGCAGCCGGGTCATCACGACGGTTGCGGCTGCGGCGGCGAGAACGAGAAGTGCCAGCGCGGCGAATCCGACCGCTCCGAGTGGCTGCAGCAGTTCCTGCAGGCCGCGTTCGAGATGGGTGGCGGGTTCCTCCGGGGTGCTGCGGAAAAGATGCATCCACGCGACCCATGTCGCTGCCTCGATCACCGCGTCCCCGATCCTCTTCTCCTCGATTGCTTGCGCCGTCTGGGTGCCGACCGTCTCCGCCAGCCGCTCCGGTGTGAGGCCTCCACGAGGGTAGAAGTTCGGGCCGGCGGCGAAAGCGATCTCCGTCTCTGTCGGGTCCTCGGGTACCGAAACCAGCATGAGCAGTCCGTCTGCGGCGTCCTCGACGGACTCCACCGGCTGCTCGGCATACTGCTGCTCGGCGAATTCCTGCGCGGAGACGTTCCCCATGCTTCCCTGTGGACGGATGACCTGGATCGACCATGGCACGCCGTAGTCACGTGTCTCGCGCACCACGCGCGCGATCACTTCTCGATCCTCTCCGTCAAGCATGTTTCGTGGATCGACAACGAGCGGTCCGGTCGTGACGCTGACTGGCGCGAAGATGTCCCAGCCATCGTGGTCGGCCGTCACGAACTGGACCGTCTCCACCGCGCCGAAGATGGCGAGACCGGCGAGGATCGCTGCGAGCGGGGTGAAGCTCACCTTTCGCGGCATCATCGACTCCCTGTGTGTATCATCGGCTGACCAGTCGAGCCCGAGACGGAGCGTTGATCGTGGGTCGCGCGGGACACGAGGAGAGCCCACACGCGTTGCACCGCGACCCCGGCCAGGATGGCGACCGCAAGCACGATCGGCAGGTGGTAGCGGTAAAAATCGACGCGCATGCCGACGATGATGCCCGCGATCTGCCCGGCGAGGACGTAGGCGGCGAGGGCGGTTCCCGAGGTCAGGCCTCGGCGGATCACGAGCCACGCGAGCGCGGCGATGCCGAGCACGGCGAGCAGCAGGTCGATTCCCCAGACGTCGCTCTCGATGCCAAACCGGCGCAGGATGTCCTCGGCAAGATTGCCGGTTGCGCTGGACTGCCACGTGAGCCGGTCGTACACGCGCAGGAGGCCCTCGCCCGGGTGTGCAATGGCGACCTGTGGCCACGCCGACGCCTGCCCCTCCATCTCCTGCGTGCGCAGCTCAAACAGGTTGATTGTTCGATCGATCGGCGCTGGCCACAGATAGGGATAGCTGGCCACGAAGGTGATCGCGGCGATGATGGGCTGCACCAGGAGCAATGGTGCCAGCCGGCGTGCCTTCGCCCGATCGACGAGCCCGCCTCGCGCCAGAAGGAGCAGCGCTGCGCCGTAAAGGGCGACCGGGATGCTCAGCAGCAGGGGAGAAAGCTTGACGGCCCCGCCAAGGCCGAGCAGGATGCCCAGCAGCAGCGCTTTGCCACGACTGGGGCCACGGCCGAGATGAATCGCCGTCAGCACGGTCAAAGCGATGATCAGGATCAGCAACTGGTCAGAGAGAGCCTGGCTGCCGATCCAGATATGGAGTGGGTGGACTGCCAGAAGCAGGCCACCTGCCGTTCCAGCGATCGTCCCCGTCAGCGCCCTGCCGACAAAGAACACGACTACCACCGTGATCGCCGCGATGACGGCGTTGGTGCGACGGGCGGCGATCAGGTCAGCCTCCTCCGTCATCGCGCCGCTGAGCCGATTCCATTCGGAACCGTAGGCGAAGTCCCAGACCCCGTTCGTTTCGGTATCCCGGCCCTGCAGCAGCAGCCCGAGACCCATGAGGTAGCTGCCTAGCGGCGGCTGTCCGCGGGTCAGGTATTGATCCTCCCAAGTCGGCCCGAAGGGGTCGAGCAAGTCGGGGAAGTAGTGCGCGCGGTTGATCCAGCGCGTCTCGTCGGGGTGAAACTCGGTGGTGGGCACGTCGTTGAGATTCATGGCCAGCGAGAGCAGGAAGAGCAGCGCGGGGATAACCAGCCACAAGCGGGAAGTTGCTCGATTGGTACTCGTGCCGGTTGGGGGGATCATGGCATCACGGATCCGCCAAGTGGCCTCGAAGGGTGTGCTGCTGGATCGCGGGCGACCCAGAGAACGGCTGTGGAGCCGAGCAGCGCGATGGAGGCAGCCGCGCCCCAGCCGCTGCGAGACCACACCGCAGCGACGGCAACGAGCACGGCAGCGGCGCCGACGCTCCAGACAAGCACCGGGGCCGGTGCACGCTGCGAGGCTCGAAAGCGGAGAGCTGCAACCGCTATCGCAATCCCCGTCAGCCCGAGCAACGGTCCGACGACGTCGACCGTCGCGTTCGTGATACGTTGCACCGTGGTGAGCGGCGCCGGTGGCGCGGGCGCGTAGATCGAGTGGTAGATCATGCGGCGGAGGCTGAAGAGAATACCTTCGTACAGTTGACTCTCGGCGATTGCGGCGTCCAACCACTCTGAGTCGATCGTCGCCGCGAGCGCGTCGTTCAGGCCGTCGTTCGGTAGGGCGTTCTCACCCCACGAGAGGGTTGTTGAGATAGAGCCCGCAACGGTATTTATCGAGACGAGCATCACCAGGCCGTCGTCCGCGCCTGGCTCTGTCTCCACTGCCCACTGACGGCGCACCTCGGCCGCGAAGGCCGAGGCTTCATTTGGCGAGAGCTCGTTGAGCTGCACGAGGATGACCACCGGCAGGCCGAAACGCTGGAGGCGTGACGTGTCTGCCTCGATCTTCGCTTCCTGGGCGTCGTTCAGCAGATTGGCGGTGTCGTAGAGGTGCTTCGAGCTGACCGGCGCTGTTGGTTCTCCAATGGCACCAGGCCGCGGTCCCTCCTCGGGAGCCACCTCGTCTGTTGGCACCTGTCGGGCGCTGCTTGAGGCGCCGAGCAACAGGGC
>DASYWL010000339.1:0-17489 GCA_035936055.1 Thermomicrobiales bacterium | reverse complement strand
GGCCGACCTGCGCGCCCGGCCCATTCCCCGAGGCGACCTCCCCGGAGTTCCCCGGCCCCGGCTGGGCCGAGGTCTTCAGCGAGGACGGCGTCCGGATCCTGAGGCGGGACACGGATGCGTGAGGGCGCAACGGCCCTGTGGGCAGCTCGACCCGATCCGACGTGGATCCGCCGCTTCAGATGCGCGCATTTTCGTTCATCGCCGCCTGCCTGTGGCGCTCAGAACCGATTGTCAGGGTTCCGACTATGAAGGTCTGCATCGCGCGAAGGGAGCGCGACTTCAAGTGACGAACGGCCGACACAAGGTCGGCGCTACCGTTCGGCTCCCTCGGTGTTGCCATCGGAATCGAACATCGTTACCAAATAGTGAAACCCACGCACCGAGGCTCGAGTCTACAGGCCAGCAGGTCCGGCGTTCACAATTGGCAGTCGATCTCGGTTCCCGCAACGTTGCCCGTCCGCGGAGGTGTGGGTGTGCCGGGCTGGACGGGATGACAGGCCGGCTACTTCAGGAACAGCTCGATGACGGGGACGAGGACGTCCGGGCGCTGGATCGGCAGCTCCAATGTCGCCACCCCCTCGAACCCCGGCGGGGTGATGTTCTGCACCTGCGCCTCGGGGTCCGGATCCGTCACCTTGACCTCCGAGGCATCGTGCAGCAGCTGTGCATATTCGATCTTGCCGGCCATGCCCTCGAGGTGGATGTGTCGCATCGGCCACGTGAAGACGTGCAGGTAGAGCCGGTCCCCCCGCCGCGTGTATCGGCAATCGACCGAGGCCTCGTACGCCTCCTCGGCCGTCGCGCCGTAGATCGCGTGGCCGTGCAGGCGCGTCCACTCGCCGATCGCCGCCAGGGTCTCCCGCGCCCGCGGCTCGAACTCTCCCCGCCCGGTCGGACCGACGTTGAGCAGCAGATTGCCACCCTTGGCCACCGTGTCGACGAGCATCCGGACCAGCATCTGTGGGCTCTTCCAGTCGAGATTGTCCCGGTCATAGCCCCACGAGCCGTTGAGCGTCTGGCACGCCTCCCAGGTCACCCGCTCCCCGTCGCGGGTCAGCCATTCCCTCGGCTGGTACTGCTCCGGCGTGACGAAGTCGGCGCTCTCGGGCAGATCGATGCGGTCGTTGAGGATGATGTCTGGTTGCAGCTCGCGCACGATCGCCGCCAACTCCGCCGACTGCCAGTCCTCCCGCGACTTGGTCGGCGGGGTGAAGTCGAACCACATCACGTCGATCGTGCCGTAGTTGGTGAGCAGCTCGCGCACCTGCCCATGGAGGTAGGCACGGTATCGGGCGATGTCCCGGTTCTGCCCCGCCCAGAAGGCGTCATCGTCGGACTGCGGATGCACCTGGTCGCGGGTGTAGTCCTCGTGGTGCCAGTCGATGACCGAGTAGCAGAACCCGACCCTCAGCCCCTCGGCGCGGAACGCCTCGACGAACTCGGCGATGATGTCGCGGCCGAAGGGCGTGTTGGTGGCCGTGTAGTCGGTCAGCGCAGAGTCGAACAGGCAGAAGCCGTCGTGGTGCTTGGTGGTGATCACCGAGTAGCGCATGCCGGCCGCCTTGGCATCGCGCGCCCAGCGCTGGGGATCATAGCGATCGGGATCGAAGTGGTCGAAGTACTTCTGGTACGTCTCGGTCGTCATCGCCTCGCGCTTCTTGAGCCACTCGTGCCGGGCACCGGCCGAGTAGATGCCGAAATGGATGAACAACCCGAAACGATCGTGGACGAACCAGTCCGTACGCGATGTCATGGCGATCTCGCTCCCTGACGAAGGGTCGTCCCTTGCGCGTATACAGCCCGTAACACGTCACACCTAGCGGCCCACTACCCGCAGGCCAGTTTGCCGTCAATCCACTGCTGGATCGTCGCTGATCCCTTCCGATACAGTGTTGGGCTGGTAGCCGCCATCGAAGGCAAGCGTCGCAGAGAGCCCGGCATGACCGACCGTGACGGCTGGGAAGACCTCGGCGGCGTTGTCACGCCAGATGTCCGGGTCCATGATCGCTGCACTGAAGTGCGTCAGCCAGAGATGTCCGGCCTCGGCGTCACGGGCAAGGGCCGCCGCCTCGCGAAACGTCATGTGGCCTCGTCGGATCGCCCTGTCGAGGTCGCCATCGTCACCGAAGGTCGCCTCCGAGATCAGCAGGTCGACCCCGCGCACCACGTCCCTCACGGCGTCGGTTGGTCGGGTGTCGGTCGCAAACCCGAGCGCAACGCCCTCACGCGCCTCGCCGAGCACCTCATGTGGCTCGACCGTGCGTCCATCGACCACGACCGCCTCGCCGTGCTGCAGCACCGACCATTGATCGATCGGCACGCCGAGCGTGCGGGCGCGGTCCGGCTGGAAGCGTGTCGCACGAGGGCGCTCGAGCCGGTACGCGAGCACCGGCACACGGTGTTCGCCCTCGGCGACGGCGACGCGAAGCCCTTCCGGGCCCTCGGTCTCCGCTCCATCAGCCAACTCCGTCACGGTCATGTCATACGGCAGGTGCGGCGCGATAGCGCGCAGACCGCGGATGACGTCGATCGTTCCCTCCGGGCCATAAATCGTCAGCGGCGTGCGCTTGCCGGCGTTGCCGATCGTGTGGAACAGCCCGGGCAGGCCGGCGCAGTGGTCGGCGTGGAGATGGCTGAGGCAGATCGCGTCCAGCTTGCGGAACCCCCAGTGCCGCTCGCGCATGGCCACCTGCGTCCCCTCGCCACAATCGAGCAGCACCAGGCTCTGGCCGATCCGCAGCAGTGCGCTGGAGAGCCATCGGCCCGGCAACGGCACCATGGAGCCGATTCCCAGAAGCATCACGTCGATCATGAATTGGTCTTGCCCCCCTTGCCTTTCGGCCATCGCTCCGATACGATGGCATTTGGGCAAGCTGCGTACCGTCGTATTCAGTGTGCCACCGCACCTGACGAACTGGAGGGCTTTGTGCAACAGCGAACCTGCCGAACCACGATCACTGCGCGTGCCCGACTGGCCGCCGCCAGGTTCGACCTGCACTGACCGCTTCCCTCCAGCCCCTTTCCGCCAGCCGGCCACCGACCGGCGGCATCCATCACCTAGGAAGCACCAACTCAGGTACCTGAACCGGCACGGGCCGTTCCGGCGAGGACCGATCGCGTCCCTCTGTCGTTCCGTCCCGTTTTACCGGCGTCTCCCCTTGCCCGTCGGCTGTGGGAACGCTACCCGAGGTGCACCATGCCATCCATGAACGCTCTTGTGCGAGCCACCGCGACCGCTGCCACTGCGTCGCGGGCATCCCACCTTGTCCATCTTCCCTTCATGCGCGCCCACCACGGTGGGTGCGGAGGATGCGCCGTTGGCTTCGCACCGAATTCTCGACGATTTCTCCGAGGACCTGACCGCTGACGATCTTGCGATCGACGACCGCAATTACCGCCGCTCGCGGCGATCAAGCCCGAGCCGTGCATCAGCGCCGAAGCGGCCGAACCGCCGCCCGCCGCGCACTGAGGCGGACCAAGCGTTCCGCTGCCGGAAGTGCAGACAGTTCATCGGCGCGCCGCTCACCGGCGGTCGCCACCGGAACCACTGCCCGAACTGTCTGCACTCACTACACCTGGACCTGAAGCGGCCCGGTGACCGGCGCAGCGACTGCGAATCGCTGATGCGGCCACGTGGACTGATCGAGCGCCGAAATGGTGAGCAGATGATCCTGCATGAGTGCCTCGGCTGCGGAAAAACCCAGCCGACGCGCGTCGCCGCCGATGACAACCCAATACTGCTGATGCGGCTGCGGCCGATCGGCCTGCCGGAACACATCGACACGGTCGAATTCAGTGTCATTGAGGAGACCGCCTGACACGGGTTTCGCTTCGATGCAACCGTAGGGGCTGGCCGCTGCGCCAGCCCGGCCCGCCACAGGACGACGATACGTGGATGGGTTTCTCGCCCACGGATTGGATGCTCGCCGCGTGACCGGGACGACACAGGGTCGCCCCCTACGGTTTTCTCCTGCGATGGCACGCCGAGCAACGGTGCCGTCTACTCCTCCAGCTCGCCGTTCTTGCGGAGGACCCGGTGGATGCCCATCGCGCTCATGAAGAGCGGGTTGGCTGCATCCAGCGATGCCCAGACCCGATCGGCGTCCTTCCCGATCCGGTCCCGCACCCAGACGCCGAGCTGCTCGGTCAGCATGCGGTCGCTGCCGCCATCGAGCAGCACCTCTCGGCCAATCCGCATCGCCTCGTCGAGTGCCTCTTCGAGCTGCTGCAGATGCTTGTCCACGTCTTCGTACGGCCCGAAGTGGGTCAGCACCAGCCGAGCCGGCGCGATCTCCCGCATCAGCGCGATGCTCCGCTTCCAGGCATCGATATCGATGTCGGGTGGTGGCAGTGGTGGCACCGGGAACACGGTCCCCTGCATCCGCACGCCGGCGACATCCCCGGTGAAGAGTGTACCGGTCGTCTCGTCCAGCAGCGCGATGTGGTGCGAGGCGTGGCCCGGAGTGTCGAAGACCGTCACCCGTCGACCGCCGAGCGAGACCGTCTCTCGGTCCTCGGTGGCGGTCACACAGTCCTCCGGCACCCCGGTGATCGTCCCCCAAAGCTCCTCCATGCGATCACCGTAGATGCGACTCGCGCTCTTCACCAACCGCCCGGGATCGACCAGATGTGGCAACCCGACGGGATGAACCCACGCCTGCATCCCTTCATGGTCGCGCATCAGCTCGCCAAGCCCACCGGAGTGATCGAGATGGATGTGCGTCACCGCGACCTCCCTGATGTCTGCGATGTCGTGCCCTGCGTCGGCGACGCCGGCGGCGAGGTGATCCAGCACCGTACTCGGTCCGGTTTCGATCAGCCCGATCCCCTCCGAACCGACAAGCAGCCAAGCGCTGATCGCACCGGTTCGGTCCTGGAAGCCGGTATCGATACCGTAGACACCCTCCACGATCTTCATTGCGGTGCCGGGGCCGCGCGTCGTCTCTTCCGTCGCCATCGTTCGCTCTCCCATGGGCGGATCGGACACCCCCTTGCCCGACCTGCAGGTTGTCACTACCATGTCGTCGACAACAACACCTACCACCTTCGGCCAGGCATGCCTAGCTTCCGCGACGCGCGCGACTCCGCTGGTATGCGCGAGAGACCCAGGGAGACAGATCGTGGAAGACGACCGGAACCTGCTGACCGTGGCCCAAGCGGCGCGCATTCTGGAGCGGTCGACCGAACAGGTGCGCCGCTACCTGCGCGAGGAGCGGCTCCCCGGCCAGCGGATCGGCGGGCAATGGTTCATCGACCGATCAGCGCTGCGCGAATTCGCGGACAACGCCCGCGCCCGGCAGACCTTTCTTGACCGCGTCGGAGCCGCCCGCACACTGCGCCCGCTGGATGCCGTGATCGGCATCGCCAATGGCAAGGGTTCCGATGTCTCGAAGGGCAAGCGCACCTTTCTCCGCAACGCCGCCAGCCGCGCGCGCTAGCCCGCGCCGTCAGGAGCCTACCATGACCGATGCCGCAAACAACCAACCGCCAGTGGCGTTCGTCGATTCGTCAGCGATCATCGCGCTGGTCAATCGCGGTGACCCGACACATGATCAGGCCGTGGAGGCCTACCACGAACTGGTCGAAGGTGGGTACCACCTCTTCACGACCGACTACGTCATCGCCGAGACCCTGCAGCTCTTGGACCTGGCATTCGGCGCCGATCTCGCCCGCCAGTGGCTCCGGGACCAACGCCTGCCGGTCTACCATGCAGATGAGCAGGACGTTCGCCGCGCAATAGCGACGATCGTCAGCGCGCACGCGGGAACCCGTCTCTCACTCACTGACGCGGTCAGCTTCGTCGTGATGGAGCGGCTGGGTGTCTCCGATGCGTTCGCCGTCGATCCCGAGTTCCTCGTCGACAGCGCCTGATCCGGAAAGAGCATCTGCCATGGACACCGACTCGGTCGACGCCACCCCGAAGACCTGTCCTGTCTGCGGGCACGAAAACGTCGCCACCGCCAGATTCTGTGTGAAATGCGGCCATGCATTCGCGGACACCACGGCGTCGGAGGAACCGGACATCGACGCGACCCAGACCACAAGCATCTACGTGCCAATCGGCACATCCGCGCCCGAGCCACCATGGAGCGAGCCGGAAGCGGAGCGGACCACCGCCCTGCCCGTGCGCGACGCTATCTGGTCGCCGTCGCCACCGGCAGCCTCCGCTCACGTGCCGCAGCCGCGGAAGGAATCGCTGCGCGGTCTGGTGCTCGGTATCATCGCCACGATGATCATCGTTGCAGTGCTGGCGTACTACGTCTATGCCGCCTGGCTCAGCGAATCCCTCCAGAACAACATCCCTGACTGGTTGCCCTGACAGGCACGGGCGGTTCGCCATGTCACAGGAGCGGCCCCGTTTCGCTAAGAATGACGGCTCTCCCCCCGCTTTTCGGGATGTCCTCACCGTCCCCGACGTCAGACCATGAAATCTCGCTGGCGAAAGACCAGCCACCCCGCCACGACCCCGACCAGGCCGACGATGCCGAGCACCAGCCCCGAGTCCACCGGCACGGAAGCGTCCACCATCGCCCCCGACGTGTCGAGCCACGCAAAGAGGCTCAGTGGGCGCAGCGGCTCCAGAATTGACCACAGCTCGGCGAAGACGTCGACGAAGTAGGCAATCACCAGGTAGCCAGTCGCCCAGCTCACCACCCGCCCGGTGCTGCTCGACATCGCCGAAACCATCAGCGCCAGCCCTCCAACCGACCATGCAAAGAGCATGATCAGCGCCGCCAGCGCGAGCAACTGCCCGTTCCTGACGGACCCGGTCGGGTCGGCGACCAGCAGCCCCGCTCGCGACGCTATTGGACCAGCGAGCCCGAAGACGATGGCGATCAGCACCAGCGAGAGCACTCGCGCCATGTAGAGCTGCAAGCGCGAGATGGGCCGCGAGAGCGCAAGCGCGAGAACGCCGCTGTCGACCTCGCCAGCGATCGCGCGCGCGGTGAAACCGATCACTGCCGAAAGCAGGAGGATCAGGAAGACCGGGTGGTCGAACCCGCGGGAGAGATAGCCGGCCAGTCCGGTCAGGGCGACGAAATCCGGGCTCATCTGCGCCAGCACCTGCATTGCCGGAGGCAGTTGCTCGACCAGACTCGCCAACCCCTCCGGACCACCGAGCGAGTCGGCGATGAACGGATTGACGAACTGGAAGAGCATCATCCCGAGCATGAGCATCACCGTGCCGAGGAGGCCGCGCCGCAACAGACGCTGTGTCAGCGGCGCGATCATCCGGCCGGCACCTCGCGCTCGTAGAAGCTCATGAAGACCTCCTGCAGCTCGGGAGGACGAACCTCCATGCGTGACACGCGGTGGTTGGCAAGAAACGCCAACAGCGGGTTGATGTCATGATCGAGGTCCATCACCGCCAGCTGTCCATCCCGGTGCACCATCTCCACGCCGGCGACCTCACACAGACCATCCGGCACCGTCCCCTCGAACATCACTTCCACGCGCTGGGAGTAGCGCCGCTTGAGCGACTCCATTGTCCCGGACGAGATCAGCTTGCCCGCTCGCACCACGGCGACCTGGTCACACGTCCGCTCGACCTCGCCGAGATCGTGTGAGGACATGAACACGGTGGTGCCCTCGTCGCGGAAGTGGCGCAGCAGCTCTTCGAAGTTGCGCTGGATGAGCGGATCGAGTCCGTCGGTCGGCTCGTCGAGAATCAGGAGGTCGGGCCGGTGCTGCGCAGCGACGGTGAGCGCAAGTTTTTGCCGCATCCCCTTCGAGTAGGTATTGAGCCGACGACGAAGCGCGGCGGCGTCCAGCTCGAGCGCATCGAGAATCCGCTGGCGCCACTCCGGCGATCGCCCACTGATGGTGGCGGCGTAGTCGAGCTGGTCGTACCCGCTGAGATCAGGGTAGAGGCCATCGGCAGTGACCAGATATCCGACCCGCTCCCGGGCCTGGACGCCGCCAGTCCACGCGTCGTGACCGAGCACCCGCGCGCTACCGGAGGTCGGCTTCATGAAGCCCATCAGGATGCGGATCAGAGTAGTCTTGCCGGCCCCGTTCGGGCCGAGGAATCCGAAGATCGAGCCCACTGGCACGGACATCGTGACGTCGTCGAGGGCGAGGATCTGGCCGTAGCGCTTGGTCAGGTGATCCACCTCGAGCACGGTCGTGGCGGGTTTGGTCATTGTGGCTCTCTACTCCCAGCAATCGTCGCTGGCTCCGGTGGGGTCGCCAGCATCATGCATCGTTGGCATTATGATCGCACGATGTTCGTCCGCATCCCTGTTGCAGAGGAGACACCATGCTCGGCTTCCCGAACGATTCCGTTACCGCGACCTGGCCCGAGCGCCGCCCGGTACCGACCTACGGCCAGCGCGGCATGATCGCCGCCGCTCATCCGCTCATCGTGGCATCTGGTGCCGAGATCCAGCGGCAGAGTGGCAACGCCGTCGACGTAGCGGTGGCATGCGGCCTTGCCGCCGCGGTGGTGATGCCGGAGATGTGTGGCCTCGGCGGCGACCTCTTCGCCGTGATCCATGACCCGCGAACCGGCAAGACCGAGGCCGTGATGGGCAGCGGCATCTCGCCACGTGCGGCCACTGACGAGATCATGCTGCGGCACGGCGACACCGAGCACCGCCTGATGCCTTATCAGGGATCGATGTCGATCGCTGTCCCCGGTATGGTCGATGCCTATTTCCGGCTGCTGGAGCGATGGGGGACCATGTCCTTTGCGCAGGTTGCCGCCCCGTCGATCGACCTCGCTCGCAATGGCTTCGCGATCCTACCGAAGGGCGCGGAAGATCTGCAGGAAAACGCTGACCTGCTGGCGCAGGACCCTGCTGCGGCGGCCGTCTTCCTCGAAAACGGCAGGCCGTACGGAGCCGGCGACAGGCTCGTGCAGGGCGATCTCGCCGACACGCTGGAGACCATTGCCGCGGACGGCGCTGACACCTTCTACCGCGGCGCGATCGCGAAGCGGATGCTCGCCTACCTCAACGACCGCGGCAACCTGCTGAGTGCCAAGGACTTTGCCGAGCACACGACGGAGATTTCCTCACCGCTCTCGACTACCTACCAGGGCTACACGGTCCACCAGACCTGCCTGCCGACGCAGGGACTCATCCTGCTGGAGGCGCTCAACATCGTCGAGAAATCGGAGATCACCGACCCGCTCGATCCGGCCACCATCCACACGCTCGTGGAGGCAAAGAAGCTCGCCTACGCCGACCGTCTCGGCTACGCCGCCGATCCCAGGTTCCGCGATGTCCCCCTGGATCGGCTGCTCTCGAAGGAATGGGCGCAGGAGCGGTTCGACGCAATCGACCCGGAGCAGGCAGCCACCGAGGCACGGCACGGCGAGATGCACGGCGGTGACACCACCTACTTCGCCACTGCTGACGGTGACGGCATGATGGTCTCGCTCATCCAGTCGGTCAGCAGCGCCTTCGGCAGCGGTGTGGTCGCCGGTGACACCGGCGTGGTGATGAACAACCGCGTGGGGCGCGGCTTCTCGCTCATCCCCGGCCATCCGAACTACTTCGAGCCCGGCAAGAAGACGATGCACACGCTCAATTGCTACTTGATCGACGACCCGCAGGGCCGTCCGGTGCTCGTGGGCGGCACGCCGGGTGGAGATGGACAGCCACAGTGGAACCTGCAGATGATCACGGCGCTGGTCGACGCTGGCATGGATGTCCAGCAGGCGGTCAACATGCCGCGCTGGACGAGCTGGCCGGGCACCGACCCGATCACCATCGCCAACCAATTTGAGCTGCGCATGGAATTCCGTTTCGACGAGGCGACGCGCGAGGAGATGAAGCAGCGCGGGCACGAGGTGAAGGTGCTAGGGGCGTGGAACGGCGGCGGAGCAGCGCAGATGATTGCGCGCAACCCGGAGACGGGCGTCATGGTTGGAGGCTCCGACTCCCGCGTCGAGGGCTTCGCGCTGGGCCGATAGAACGGGCGTCCCAACGCGAAGGAGCGGCCACCCTCGGAAAGCCATGATCATTTCGACCAAGGCGTGCATCAGCCCGCCGCGTAGAGCAATCCCGTGGCTGGCGACGGTGGGTCGTTCGCCAACCACACGACTTCTCGACTCCGGGCTCGTTGCACTCGCCCTTCGCTCGAGATGACATGTCCACCACACGATCGCTACCAGCGAGGTGCGACTCCGCCTCCAGCGCCCCTACGCTCGTTTGCGGCGCCAGAACCGGCCCAGCCTCTGGCGCCTCTTCCACTTGCCCCGCTTCTTCCGCTGGGGCTTGACGGCGAGCGGGTCCATCCCGGGCGCCCACACCGGCTCGTCCACTGGGTCATCCACCACAACCCCCAACCGTTCCAGCAGCGACTTTGCCCACACTGCTCGGAAGGGACGCGGGTTGACCGGCGTATTCAGCCCGTGCGAATCCGACCCCGCCGAGGTCACCAGCCCATGCTGACCAGCGAGGCTCCGGAAGAAGGCCGTGTCACGATCGGTGTAGGTGCGGTAGTGGCACTCCAGTCCATCGACTGGCGCGTCGGCGAGCAGCTTCGCCAGCGTCTCGGCGGTCATCGCCGGGCCGAGGTCCGGGCGCCCGGGGTGCGCCATCACGCAGACGCCCCCGGCCTCGTGGGCCTTGCTGACCACCTCCTCGATCGGAATGTCCGCGTTGAATCGCCCGCCGAGCTCGGTGATCATGTTCGCCGCGATGGTGAGATTGGGCGCGTGACCGTCCCGGATCATCGCGACGAGCACCTCGGGATAGGTCCACATCTTGCCGTCGCCGACGATCGTCTCAAGGGACGGCAATACGCGCCCGGTCCGCTCGACCCGTGCCCAGTTCGCCCGGGCGAGACTGTACAGGCTCGCCTCATGCTCTCGCATCATCTCCAGGAATGGCCGCGCCTCGGCACGATCATCATCCGGGCGGATGCCGTAGATCAGCATGTGCCACTGCCGGTCATCGTGTCGGACGGTGACTTCCACGCCGGGGATCACATAGATTCCACGCCGCTCGCCGTACTCGATAGCCTCGACCACGCTGCGCTGGGTCTCGTGGTCGCAGACGGCCGCCACGGTGATCCCGGCCTCGGCGAGATGGTCGATCAACTGCATCGGCGTCCAGACGCCGTCGCTTTGGAAGGTATGCAGGTGCAGATCGATCGGGTCGTCGGCGCGGAGACGAATATCGGTTGCATCCAACATGCGGTGGTGTTCCTGAACGACTTGCGGCCTGGCAAATGGCCGGAAACGGCGAAACACGTATGATAGGGATCGTACACGACATCCGGGGAACAACTCCGTTCCCTAACGTCAGTATCACCGGAGGTAGTCCTGCTCATGACTGACACGACACAGGCATCCCTCGAGCCATTGGACAACTCGGTCGGCAAGCTGTTCAAGGCATATGACGTACGAGGAATCGTGCCCGACGAACTGTCGCCCGAGATCGCCTACCGCATCGGCCGCGGCGTGGTCGCCTTCCTCGATGCCGACGAGGTGGTGGTCGGGCGTGACATGCGCGTCTCCGGTCCGGCCATGCAGGCAGCCCTGATGGATGGCATTCGCGATCAGGGCGCAAATGTCGTCGACATCGGGCTCGTCTCCACCGACACCCTCTACTTCGCGGTCGGCAAGTACGGCTTCCCGGCCGGGGTCATGATCACCGCCTCGCACAACCCCGCCAACTACAACGGCTTCAAGGTCTGCCGGGAAGATGCCCGTGCCCTCTCGCTGGATACCGGCATCGGCGAGATTCGCGACATGGTGGTCTCGGGCAACTTCCCCAAACCGCGCGGCAAGCGTGGTGACCTGACCGAGAAGAACGTGCTGGAGGCCTATGCCGAGCATGTGCTCTCGATGATTGATCCGAGCCGTATCAAGCCGCTCAAGGTCGCCGTCGACGCCGGCAACGGCATGGGCGGCAAGCTCGTGCCGGCAGTCTTCGACACACTGCCATGCGAGATCGTGCCCCTTTACTTCGAGCTGGACGGCACCTTCCCCAACCATGAGGCCAACCCGATCGAGCCGGAGAACGTTCGCGACCTCGAGCGCACGGTGGTCAACGAGGGCTGCGACCTCGGCATCGCCTTCGATGGTGATGCCGACCGCATGTTCCTGATCGACGAGAAGGGCAACTTTATCGGTGGTGACATGACCACCGCGATGGTGTCGCTCGAGCTGCTCAAGCACAATCCGGGCTCGACCATCGTTTACAACCTGATCTGCTCGCGCAGCGTACCGGAGCTGATCGAGGAGAACGGCGGCCATGCCATTCGCTCGCGCGTTGGTCACAGCTACATCAAGGCGGTGATGCGCGAGGAAGACGCGATCTTCGGTGGCGAGCACTCCGGCCACTTCTACTTCCGCGATAACTGGTACGCCGATTCCGGCGTGATCGCCGCGCTGACCGTGCTCCAGCTGATCTCCGACGCCGACCAGCCGCTCTCGGAGATCCTCGACCCCATTGATACCCGCGTTCGCTCCGGCGAGATCAATTCCGAGGTGGAGGACATCGAGGGCACCGTCGCGCGGGTCGAGGCCTTTTACAGCGACAAGGGCGCCGAGATCGACCACCTGGATGGTCTCACGGTTGGATTCGACGACTGGTGGTTCAACCTTCGCGCCTCCAATACGCAGCCGCTATTGCGCCTGAACGTCGAGGCGGAGACGGAGGAACTCCTCCGGGAGAAGACCAGCGAGGTTCTGGAGCTGATCCGCCAATGAGCGTGTCGACGGTCGCACCAACCGCCCGCGCGGCGAATCCGACCGATGCGGAGGCGATCGCGCGTATCTACAACGAAGGCATCGACGATCGAGTCGCGACCTTCGAGACACTCCACCGCACCGCAGCCGACATCGAGGCGTGGTTCGATGGTCGCCACCCGGTGGTGGTGGTCGAGATCGGCGGAGAGGTCGTCGGGTTCGCGTCGACCTCCACCTACCGGCCGCGCCAGTGCTACGACGGCATCGCCGAGTACTCCGTCTATGTCGCACGGAGCGCGCGCGGCCGCGGCGTCGGCCGGATCGCGATGGAAGCCCTCTTCGATGCCGCCAGCGAAACAGGGTTCTGGAAACTGATTTCCCGCATCTTCCCAGAGAACGCGTCGAGCCTGCGCCTGATGCGCTCGCTCGGTTTTCGTGAGGTGGGCACCTACCGCAGGCACGCGAAGCTGGATGGCGAGTGGCGGGACGTCGTCATCGTCGAAAAGCTGCTGACCGACGATGCGGACTGACCGGATCACGATCGAGGACCGCCCCGAGGCCAAGCTCTGGGGCATCGATGGCCCGACGCTTGACCGCTGGCCCACGCTGGTTCCTGGCCGGGAGGTAACCGTCGTCAAACACTCAGTCATGCACGGCCCTGACTTCCGTGTTGCATACCCCGGCACCGTCGTCACCACCGCCGTGCCGGCGCCATGGGTGGAGATCCAGGCGTTCTGGGTTGCAGGGACCGTCCAGCAGGCCCACCTCACGTTCGAGATTGACGACGTCCTGCGGGAAATCTTCTCCCCCATCCACCCGTACAATGCCTTCGCAGTCTACTCACCAGCAGGCGAGCTCAAGGGGTGGTACGCGAACGTCGTCTATCCGACTGTTGTGACGGCATCAGGTGAACAGCTGGAAGTCGTCTGGAACGACCTCTTCATCGACATCGTTGTGACGCCCGACGGCGAGGTCGCCGTGCTCGACGAGGAGGAGCTCGAGGAGGCCGAGCTGCTGACGAACGATCCCGAGCTGCACGCGCGCATCCTCGTCGCCCGCGGCGAACTCCTCAGGCGGTGCCAGGCCCGCCGAACGCCTTTCTCGAGCCCGAACCAGATCGACGTGGCAGACTACAGGTAGGCCCGCTCCTCTGTGGGTGGGAGAACGCTGATGGTGCCGATGTGTGGCTGCAGGGACAGCGCAGATTCGGGGAGTCCCCAACCCGGAATGCCCGGGGTCCATCATGCGATTTCACGTATCGGGAACCGCCGGTCACGTGTGAACCCCGCCCACTGTCGCGCCGGGGTGCGGGTTTGCCGGCGCCGTTGCCTCCGGCGATCGACTACTGTCACCAACTCCCGGTGCCCTTTCCATCGCCGAAATCCCACGCGGCCATCGCTTCCTCACGACCGGCACGGGCCCACCGGCTGACCGAATGCGACAGCTCCTCGGTTGTTGCCATCGTCTGCTGTCGGCGACGACGGGCGCGCAGGACCGCGACGATTGCTGCCAGCTCCTCAGGCGTCGGCTCCGGCATCACGCGAATTAGGATGCCTGTATCACGGTGCGCGTTACCACTCACAGGGGGATGTTCCCATGCTTGCGGCGCGGCGTCGCCACCCGCTTGCTCCGCGCCAGCGCCAGTGACCGGATCAGCCATGGTCGGGTGGTGTGTGGCTCAATCACGTCGTCGATGTATCCACGGGACGCCGCCTGGTACGGGCTGGCAAAGAGGTCTTCGTACTGTTGCACCAGCTCCTTCTTGCGGGCATCCGGATCTTCCAGACCGGCGAGCTCCCGGCGGAAGACCAGCCCGACCGCCGCCTCTGGACCCATCACTGCGACCTCGCCTGTCGGCCAAGCGACGTTGAAGTCCGCCCCGGTGTGTTTGCTCGCCATCACGACATACGCGCCACCGTAGGCCTTACGGATGATCACCGTCAGCTTCGGCACGGTCGCCTCACAGTAGGCGTAGAGCAACTTGGAGCCATGCCGAATGATGCCACGATACTCCTGATCGGTCCCTGGCAGGAAGCCCGGCACGTCGACGAAGGTGATGATCGGCAGGTTGAAGGCATCGCAGAAGCGCACGAAGCGAGCGCCCTTGACGCTGGCGTCGATGTCGAGCGTCCCAGCGAGCACGCTCGGCTGGTTGGCGACCACACTGACCGGGTGGCCGTCCAACCGCCCGAAGCCGACGATCAGGTTCTGCGCGTGATTCTGCTGCACCTCGTAGAACTCGCCGTCGTCCAGCACCTCGCCGAGCACTCGGTGCATGTCATAGGGCTTGTTGCTGGCCTCCGGAACGAGGCTGTCCAGCGCCTCCGACTCCCGATCGGGGTCGTCCTCGGGGGCGAACCACGGCGGGTCGTCGAGATTGTTGGACGGCAGGAATGAGAGCAGGTAGCGCACCTGGTCGAAGAGATCGTCCTCGTCCGTGGCAGTGAAGTGCGCAACGCCGCTGGTGCCCGTGTGGGTCGCCGCGCCACCGAGCTCTTCAGGGTCGACCCTCTCACCGGTCACGGTCTTGATGACGTCCGGCCCCGTGATGAACATCCGGCCCACGCCCTCGACCATGTAGGTGAAGTCAGTCATCACCGGCGAGTAGACCGCGCCTCCGGCGCAGGGACCGGCAATGATCGAGATCTGCGGCACCACACCGGAGAGGCGGACATTGCGGAAGAACACGTCGCCATAGCCGGCGAGCCCCTCGACACCCTCCTGAATGCGCGCGCCGGCGGAATCGTTGATGCCGATGATGGGGCAGCCACAGCGCTCGGCGAGCTCCATGAGCTTGACCAACTTCTCGGCGAATGCCTCACCCAGAGAGCCGCCGAAGACGGTGAAATCCTGCGAGAAGACCGCCACCTGCCGCCCGTCAATGGTGCCGAAGCCGGTAACCACGCCGTCCCCGAAGGGACGCTTCTCAGCCATGCCGAACTGGGTCGCTCGATGTCGCACGAAGGCATCCAGCTCGGTGAACGAGCCGTCATCGAGCAACTGCCGTACGCGGTCGAGGGCACTCCGCTTGCCGCGCGCCTCCTGCTTCTCGCGCGCCGCCTGGTGCTGCTCCGCCATCTCCCGCTGGAAGTCGGAGAGGTGCTCCGCCTTCGAGCGCTCGCCACTTCCCCCGACAAGCTGGTCCTCGGCCATCACGTCCGTCATCGGTCACTGCCCCTTCCACTCCTCCGCGAATCCTGTAGAGCATTGTACCGAGTGCCGGCCCGGCAACCGCACTGCCCTGCATGTTACCTGCCGACATGCGGTTCTCTCTTCTACCCTGCCACGATACGCACCGAACGCCGGGTCGCGTCGCTGGCACCCGCTAGACTTGAGAGAGCACGGTGCGATGGCCTGCGGCTTGTCGCGGTTCGCCTCGCTCAACAGGAACATTGGGTATGGCGCAGAATATCTACATCACGTCCGCAGAGGGCAACACCGGAAAGTCGACCATTGCCCTCGGCATGCTCGAAACCCTCAAGCGATCCGGGAAGACCATCGGCGTCTTCCGCCCGATCTCGCGCAGCACCACCGGCGAGGATTACATCCTCGACCTGCTGCTCGCGCACCTCTGGATGCCGGACCGCGCGCCGGATCTCATCGGCGTGAGCTACGACGACGTCCACGCCGACCCCGATGCCGCGCTCGCCCGGATCGTGGCTCGCTACAAGGCAATCGAGCCCGAATTCGACGTTGTGCTCATCCTCGGCTCCGATTACACCGATGTCTCCACGCCGACAGAGCTGAGCTACAACGCACGCATCGCCGCCAATCTCGGTGCGCCAGTGCTGCTCGTACTCGGCGGGCGAAGCCAGAACGAGCTGATCCCGAGCAATGCACAGGCGCTCACCGGCGCGGCGCGGTCGCCCGAGGAGATCGCCCAAGCGGCGGAGATCGCGCTCGCCGAGCTGCACGACGAGCATGCCCAGCTAATCGCGGTGATTGCCAACCGCGTCGATCCCGAACAGCTCGCGGCCACCACCGGGGCGATCTTCGCCACAGTCTCCCCCTCCGGTCAGATTCCGGTTTGGTCGCTGCCGGAGGACGCGGTGCTCATCGCCCCGACACTTCGCGCCCTGATGGAGACGCTCGATGCCAGCCTCTACCGCGGCGATGCCGGCCTGCTGGACCGCGAGGCAATGAGCGTGGTGGTCGCCGCGATGTCGATGGAGAACGTGCTCGTTCGCCTCACGCCGGATTCTGCTGTGGTGGCGCCGGGGGACCGCAGCGAGGTGCTGCTGTCCCTGCTGATGGCACACACGTCCGGAACATTCCCGTCCCTCTCGGGCATCATCCTCAACGGCGGGTTCGATGTCTCCCCGACGATTGAGCGGCTCATCGAAGGCATCGGCGTCGACCTTCCGATCCTGAGAACGAACCTGAACACCTTTGAGACCGCATACCGCGTCTCCCGCACACGCGGCCGCTTCGGGGCTGACTCCCAGCGCAAGTACGACCGCGCACTCTCGATTTTCGATGCACATGTCGACGGCAAGGCCATCCTGGCGGTGCTGGACGTCGTGCGGGAAGACATCGTCACGCCGCTGATGTTCGAATACCAGCTGCTGGAGCGCGCCCGCAGCAACCGCAAGCACATCGTGCTGCCGGAGGGTGACGACGACCGCATCCTGCGGGCTGCCGGCACACTGCTGGAGCGGCAGGCCGCCGCGCTGACGATCCTCGGCGACGAAAACGACATTCGCGGACGAGCGTCCCGGCTTGGGCGCGACCTCACCGGCGCGTGCATCCTGAGCCCGTTCGATCCGGAGCTGCGCGAGCGCTTCGCCCAGTCGTATGCTCAGCTCCGCGCCCACAAGGGTGTCACGCTCGAACAGGCACGCGA